>DAOUYK010000219.1 GCA_030666145.1 Mycolicibacterium sp.
AGCGACGAAGCATCGGCACTTCGTGGGGTGCGAACGGGCCTGCGGCAGCCCCCGCGACGGTCAGGTCCTGGTGGCGACCCCAGACGGCTACAGACCGCGGAGCATCCACCCGTAGGGTGAGCACGTGCTCGACTACATCCGCGACGCCGCGGAGATCTACCGCCAGTCGTTCGCGATGATCCGTGCCGAGGCCGACCTTTCCCGGTTCCCCGACGACGTCGCGCAGGTGGTCGTGCGGCTGATCCACACCTGCGGGCAACTCGACGTGACGGAGCACGTGGCGTTCACTGCCGACGTCGTCAAGCGGGCACACACCGCCCTGGCTGCCGGCGCCCCGATACTGTGTGACTCCTCGATGGTCGCGGCCGGGATCACCCGGCCGCGGCTACCAGCCGACAACGACGTGGTGTGCCTCGTCGCCGACTCCAGGGCTCGCCAGTTGGCCGACCGACTGAGCACAACCCGCTCCGCAGCCGCGGTCGACCTCTGGGCCGACCGACTCGGCGGCGCGGTCATTGCCATCGGAAATGCGCCAACCGCGCTGTTCCGGCTGCTTGAGCTCATCGACGGGGGCGCCCCAGCACCGGCGGCAGTACTCGGCGGCCCCGTCGGATTCGTCGGCTCGGCGCAATCGAAGCAGGAGTTAATCGACACCCCGCGCGACATGTCCTATCTGGTAGTAACGGGGCGGCGCGGCGGCAGCGCGATGGCAGCCGCTGCCGTCAACGCGATTGCGGCCCAAAGCGAATGATTGAGCGGTCAGGAACACTGTGGGGCGTCGGCCTTGGGCCGGGCGATCCCGAGCTGGTGACGGTCAAGGCGACCAGAGTAATCGGGTCCGCCGATGTCGTTGCCTATCACAGCGCGCGGCACGGACGCAGCATCGCACGCTCAATCGCCGAGCCCTACCTGCGCGGCGGCCAGATCGAGGAACACCTCGTCTACCCGGTGACCACCGAAGCCTCCGATCACCCCGGTGGTTACCAGGGCGCGATGGAGGACTTCTACCGCGAATCCGCCGAGCGCATCGCGGCACACCTGGCCGTGGGCCGCGATGTCGCTTTACTGGCAGAGGGAGATCCTCTCTTCTACAGCTCCTACATGCACATGCACACCCGGCTCACCCGACAATTCGACGCGGTCATCGTGCCAGGGGTGACATCGGTCAGCGCCGCGTCCGCGGCGGTGGCCACCCCGCTCGTGCAGGGTGACCAGGTGCTCACCATTCTGCCCGGGACGCTACCGGCCGATGAGCTCCGGCGTCGGCTCGCCGATACCGACGCTGCGGTGATCCTGAAACTTGGACGCTCATATCCCGATGTACGGGAAGCGCTTTCAGCATCCGGACGATTGGCTGAGACGTTCTATGTCGAACGTGCCAGCACCCCGGAGCAACGGATACTTTCCGCTGAGGACGTCGACGACGGATCAGTACCTTACTTCGCACTGGCAATGCTCACCGGCCGCCAACGCCCGCCAGGCGCGAACGGAACGGTGTCGGTCGTCGGCCTAGGCCCAGGTGACGTCGATTGGATGACCCCCCAAAGCCGCCGCGAATTGGCAACTGCCACCGAACTCATCGGGTACGGCCCCTACTTGGACCGCGTCCACGTCCGCGATGGACAGAACAGACATCCCAGTGACAACACTGACGAGCCCGCGCGGGCACGATTGGCGTGCATGCTGGCCGAGCAGGGCCGCAGCGTTGCGGTCGTATCGTCCGGAGATCCGGGAGTTTTCGCGATGGGCACCGCGGTGCTCGAGGAAGCAAAGCAATGGCCGAGCGTCGCAGTGCGGGTAATCCCCGCCATGACCGCCGCCCAAGCCGTAGCGAGCCGAGTCGGCGCTCCGCTGGGCCACGATTACACGGTGATCTCACTTTCCGACCGCCTCAAGCCATGGGAGATCATCGCTCAGCGGCTGAATGCGGCGGCACGGGCCGATATGGTGCTGGCCATCTACAACCCCGCATCCAGGACCCGCACTTGGCAGGTCGCCGCGATGCGTGACCTTCTACTGGAACACCGCGACGCCGGCACGCCCGTGGTCATCGGCCGTGATGTCTCGGGCCCTGCCGAGAGCCTCAAGGTCGTCCGACTGGCTGACCTGGATCAAGACGATGTCGACATGCGGTGCCTGCTCATCGTCGGATCCTCTCAGACACAGTGGTACGCCGGTGGCGACGGCCGCCCGGATCGTGTGTTCACGCCGCGTCGCTACCCACAGGATTAATATGAGCGCGAGCCAGGCAATCCAGCAACCGAGGCGATCGCCGTTGTGACCATCCCCCGCAATCCAGCAGACATCACCGCCGAATGGCTAGGCTCAGTGCTCGGTGCCGAGATCAGCGAAGTCGACGTGGAGGCCATCGGCACCGGACAGACTGGCGCCACCTACCTGGTGGCCGCGACCTATTCACCCGGAGCCGAATCATCATCCCTGTCTACGAGTTTCGCGGTAAAACTTCCCGCGCAGAACGACACAGTGCGCGAGCGCGTGGCACTCAGCTACCGCTCGGAAGTTGAGTTCTACTCAACTGTCAGCGACAACGTCACCATCCCAGTACCGGACTGCATTCACAGCGAGATATCGCCCGACGGAACTGACTTTGTCCTCGTGCTCGCCGATCTTTCCCCCTCGGTCCAGGGCGACCAAATCGCCGGTTGCACCCTAGCTGAGGCAGAACTTGCCGTCGAGGCGCTAGCCGGACTGCACGGCCCAAGCTGGGGCGAGCGTCGGTGGCTCGACTTGCCATCGATCGTCATGCCCAAACCCGGAGATGCACAGGCCGCTAAAGGGCTCGGCGACATCGCCGTGATGGCCACTGACATCACTCTCGAGAAACTGGGCGGAGCGCTCAGCGACGAGGACCGCGACACGCTCACCACCGCGATGAGGCTGGTGGCACCGTGGTTACTCGCCGAGCCGAATCGCTTCTCGCTGCTGCACGGCGACTACCGTCTGGATAACCTGCTTTTTGATCCCGAACGTACCCGCGTAACCGTGGTCGACTGGCAGACTCTCGGCCTGGGCTTGGCAACTCGCGACCTGGCGTACTTCACCGCGACGAGCCTGCTGCCCGAGGTTCGCCCAACAGTTGAGCACGACCTGGTCGAGCGCTACCACAGAGCGCTGGTGGGTTACGGTGTCGCCGAGTACGACATCGATACCTGCTGGCAAGACTACCGTCTTGGTGTCCTGCAGGCGCCGCTGATCACAACGTTGGGGTTCGCCTTTTCCGCATCCACCGAACGGGGCGACGAGATGATCCTGACGATGCTGCGGCGGGGCTGCCACGCCATCCGCGAACTTGACGCTATCGAGCTTGTCAGGTTCTATCACTCGGCTTGACCACCGACCATTGGGTCACCGGCATCGCGGGTCGCCAGCCGGTGAACGCGCCGACCGGTTCACCGCGATAATGCTGAAACCGCTGCAACTCCCCACCGACACGGGAAAACCACCGCACTAAAACGGCTTCAGACTCCACGGTCACAGCATTGACGACCAGACGACCGCCAGCCGGAAGTTTCTCCCAGCAGGCCTCCACCAGCCCAGGCTGACTGACTCCGCCGCCGATGAAGATCGCCGCCGGCGATGCGGGCAAGCCGAACGACTCCGGCGCGTCGCCCGTCACCTCGACGTGCACGCCGAAGGCGCTGGCGTTCTCGACGATTCGCGCACGACGGGCCTCGCTGCGCTCGAATGCGATAGCACGACAACCGATTCCGCTACGGCACCACTCGATCGCGATGCTGCCGGAGCCCGCACCGACATCCCACAGTAGCTCGCCCGGTCGCGGCGCGAGCGTCGCCAGCGAGACCGCGCGCATCGCCTGTTTCATGATCTGCCCATCGTGGGAAAACGAGTCGTCGGGCAGCGTCGCAAACCTGCGCTCGTCCGGAAGGTACCGCACGGCCATCACGTTGAGGTCGTCCACCTTGCCCGGCGGACGGATGACCCACTCGCGCGCCGTGGACGAGCGCCGCAACTCCCTTGCACCGCCGAGCTGTTCGAGCACAGTCAGCTCAGAGTCACCGCGCCCGGTTTCGGTGAGTAATCGTGCCAGCTCCGCAGGACTCGAGTGGTCGCGAGACAACACAATGGCCTGTCCCCCACGGCGAACCGCGCTATGAGGTTCGGTGGCAACGAGGCTGATCACTTCGGTCTCCTGAACCGACCAGCCCAGGCGGGAGCACGCCAGCGTCACCGAAGAGACGTGCGGCAGCACCGTGATCCGAGCTGGACCATACAGGCGGATAAGCGTATTGCCGACCCCGTGCAACAGCGGGTCCCCGCTGGCCAGCACGTGAATGTCGCCGTCGGCGTCGTCGAGCATCGTGCGCAGCGCAGGCAACATCGGAGAAGGCCACGGACGTCTTTCGGCCGATATGCCGGCATCCAGTAATTGCAGCTGCCGTTGCGAACCGTAGACCACCTTCGCCCGGGCCAGTTCCGCTCGAGGCGTGGGTGCCAAACCCGCGACGCCGTCGGCGCCAATGCCCACAACGACGATGTTCGCGCGCGCGCTCATCGAATACCGCCCGATAAACCCTCGGCTTTGGCCGTGGGGAGGTAAGGGCGGCTGCTTTGTCGGTGGTGAAATCTAGGCTGGCCAGTGTGGACACCTGCGGGCATACCGCCGGTCGGGACCGGAACGCCGCCAGAGTGATTCTGGCTGTGGCAGAACGGGGCCACACAAGTGTTGACGATGTGAGACATCTGCAATCTTCCTCCGGGATGCTTGCCGGTGCTATCTGAGCTTGAAATCCCCCGGCTTTAGCCGTGGGGAACCGTTAACGCGGCAACCTGCGCCACATCCATTGCGGCATCATCTTCATCCCGATAAACACCGGCTTGAGGATCCATGGCACCCAGACGGTGCGGCAACCGGCCCTGCGCAATCCCCGCACCGTCGCCTCCGCCACCTGCTCGGGGCTGCTGGAGAAGGGCGCAGGTGACATGCCCTGAGTCATCCGGCCGATGACGAAGCCCGGCCGCACCAGCAGCAACCGCACGTTAGAGCCGTGCAGTGCGTCGCCCAGGCCGCTGCAGAATCCCTCCAGACCCGCCTTGGCCGACCCATAGACGTAATTCGCCCGACGCACCCGAACACCAGCCACCGAGGAGAACACCACCAGCGTCCCGCGACCCGCCGAGCGCATCGTGTCGGCTAGCACCGTCAGCAGGGCGACCTGCGCCACATAGTCGGTGTGCGCAATCGCTGCGGCATGCGCTGAGTCCTTCTCGGCACGAGCTTGATCGCCAAGGATGCCGAACGCCAGCACCGCAGTCCCTATAGGGCCGTAGTGGGCTGTGATGGCGTCTACGACACCTCGGTGCGAGGCCAGGTCGTCAGCATCGAAACGCTCGGTGTGCACGGATGCGGCGCCGGAATTCTCAAGAAGAGCGATCTGCGCGTTGAGGTCATCAGGTCTGCGGGCTGCCAACACTACGGTCGCACCGGACGCCAGCCGCTGTGCGACTTGCAGCCCGATCTCACTGCGACCACCGAAGACAACGAGAAGCTCGCCTTCGCGGTCCAATCGACCGCTACCGCCGTCCGCGTCCAATCGACCGCTACCGCCGTCCGTGTCCAATCGACCGCTACCGCCGTCCGTGTCCAATCGACCGCTACCGCCGTCCGTGTCCAATCGAC
>DAOUYK010000268.1 GCA_030666145.1 Mycolicibacterium sp.
AGCCCACCACGCACCACGAGCATCGACCTCTCGGCCACCCGAGTCGACACGCAGCAACGGACACGCCGGACGAACATACGACTGCGGAACCGGCTGCCCTAGAATGCCTTCCGATCACGCCGTCGAAGACGGTCCGACGGACCGGGAGGAGTGTTCGGGTGCGGGCTGACGCAGTGCCCAGCACCCAGGCTTTGCGGGGCTGGCAGCGACGGGCGCTGGTGAAATACCTGACCGCTAAACCACGCGATTTTCTGACCGTGGCTACCCCGGGCGCCGGCAAGACTGCTTTTGCCCTGCGCGTCGTTGCTGAACTGCTCGCCGAAGGCGCCATCGAGACGGTCACCGTTGTTGTCCCCACCGAGCACCTCAAGACCCAGTGGGCCCAGGCCGCCGCGGGGTTCGGCATCGCCTTGGACCCCAAGTTCTCCAATTCCAACTCACATACATCGTCGGAGTACCACGGCGTCGTCGTCACCTACGCCCAGGTCGCCAGCCATCCCACCCGGCACCGGGTGCGTACCGAGAACCGCAAGACGTTGGTCGTTTTCGACGAAATTCATCATGGCGGCGACACCAAGAGCTGGGGGGAGGCCATCCGCGAGGCGTTTGGTGAGGCTACCCGGCGGCTGGCGCTCACCAGCACCCCGTTTCGCAGCGACGACTGCGCTATCCCATTCGTCACCTATGAAGACGACGACGCGGGCCTCAACCGTTCCACGGCCGACTACACCTACGGCTACTCTGACGCGCTTGCCGACGGCGTCGTCCGACCGGTGACATTCCTGGCGTATTCGGGCGAGGCCCGCTGGCGCGATAGTGCCGGCGAAGAACACGCTGCCCGTCTCGGCGAGCCGCTGACCGCCGAGCAGACGGCTAGAGCGTGGAGGACCGCGCTCAACCCGGCCGGCCAGTGGATGCCCGCCGTGATCGCCGCTGCAGACACCCGGCTGCGGGGCCTGCGCGAACAGATCTCTGATGCCGGCGGCATGATCATCGCATCAGACCAGGCGGCAGCCCGCGCGTACGCCGACTTGCTGCACACGATTACCGGTGAACCGCCCGCCGTTGTGCTCTCCGACGACAAAGGCTCGTCGGGCCGTATCTCGGAGTTCGCGGCAGGTACCTCACGCTGGCTGGCGGCTGTGCGGATGGTCTCCGAGGGCGTCGATGTACCTCGGCTGGCCGTTGGCATCTACGCCACCAGTGCCTCGACCCCACTGTTTTTTGCGCAGGCGATCGGCCGGTTCGTCCGGTCCCGCCGGACCGGTGAGACCGCCAGCATCTTTCTGCCCTCGGTTCCCAACCTGCTGCTAGCCAGCGAGATGGAAACCCAGCGGAACCACATCCTCGGCGAGCCGCACCGCGAGGCGCTGGACGACCCTCTCGACGCCGAACTGGCCGAGCAGCGCCGCGACGAGCCCGACGATCAAGAAAACGGGGTCGAGTACTTGGGCGCCGACGCTGAACTCGATCAGGTCATCTTCGACGGTTCGTCCTTCGGCACCGCCACCCCCGCGGGCAGCAAGGAGGAGGCTGACTATCTCGGTATCCCGGGCCTGCTGGACACCGATCAAATGCGGGCCCTGTTGCGGCGCAGGCAGGCTGAACAACTCACCAAGCGCACCGTCGACTCCGCGGTGCCACGGCCCTCGACGCACGGCCAGTTGCGCGAGCTGCGCCGCGAGCTCAACACCTTGGTGTCACTGACCCATCATCGGACCAGGAAACCGCACGGCTGGATTCACAACGAGCTGCGCCGCCGGTGCGGCGGCCCGCCGCTGGCTGCCGCGACGACCGACCAGCTCAAAGCCCGGATCGAAGCCGTCCGAGTGCTGCACCGGGAGCTCACTGCCTGACGAGAGTCAGCGAGACCAGGTCGTTGAGCCACTTCAGCAGAGAAAAGCCACCCGCAGGCTGACTCGTCTGCGCCCTCATCTGCTAGAGACCGAGCAGCTTCGGCAAATCACGTACCGAATCGATGATGTAGTTGGGTTGCATGGCGAATTCGTCTGCGGCCCAGCGGTCCAAGGTGTCCTGACGGAACTTGCCGGTGCGCACGAGCACCCCAGTCATCCCAACCACCTGGGCGGCGAGCACGTCGTTGTTGAGGTCGTCGCCCACCATGTACATCTCATCGGGGTCCACCCCGAGCCGACCCGCTGCCGACAGAAAGCCCTCGGGCGCCGGCTTGCCGACCGCGGTGGCCTTGCGCCCGGCGGCCTGCTCCATGCCCATCAGGTACATACCGGCGTCGATGCGCAAGCCGTCGGCGGTGGTCCACACGGTGCTGCGGTGCATCGCGACCACCGGAACCCCTTGCGCCATCCAGTCGTAGACCCAGGACAACGTCAGGTGACTGTACTCGGGTCCGGCCCCGCCGAGCAGCACGACGTCGGGGGTGCCTGGCGCCCGCCGGCCGGTGAAGTCGCTGGAGTACTCGATGTCGATGCCGGGCATGTCTTCAGCGATCTGTCCGCTGTTGACCAGAAAGCACCGGGCATGCGGGTAGTGACTGCGGACGTAGTCAGCGGTCAGGGCGGCCGCTGTGACCACCTCGTCGGCGCTGACGCTCATACCTGAATTGGTCAGCAGCTCGGCGATCTGAGCGCGAGTTCGGGTGGTCGTGTTGGTCAGGTACGCGCAGGCCACCTGGTTGTCGGCCAATATGCGCAGCGTCTCGGCAGCTCCGGAGATCGGCTCCCAGGAGGTAACCAGCACTCCATCGATGTCGAAAAGCACTCCACCGATTACCATGCTGCGACAGTAAACCGACTTGGGGCCAGCGCAAACCAAGTCCGGTTAGCCGCGGGCCCAGCGGGTCGCGCCCACCCAGGAAGACGTCGCCGCCGCTACCGACCAGGCGAGGTCGGCGGGCACGTCGACGACCTCGTAGCACTTCACACCCGCCGCCGTTGCGGCGATCAACGTCGCCACCCCAGATCTGCGCTGCAGCAGCGTCTGGCGCACGGTCCACCCGACGATCCCCTCAGCGGATACGCAGTCACGCCGCCGTTGCAGGCTTCCCGCCCGGGTCACCAGCCAGCCGCCGCCCACCCGGTGTCCGAGCGACCGGGACCGGTCGGCGGCCAGAGCCATACTGCCCAGCGTCAGCACCGCCAGCGCAGGCCACACCCAGATGGGAACGCCGGAGGTGCCCGCCAGAACCAACGACCCGACGGCCACCATCGCGGGTAACGCCATCGCCCTGCTCCAGCGCCGCCGCGTCGCCGCCGGACCGTGGGCCGTCAGTGCGCCCGTGACCGCCTCCGGCTGGGCTATGAGATCGGCCAGCACCGAGGAAGCAGTGCTCCGTGGGCACGGCGGGAGCAGCTGCGAGGCCTCCCCCACCCCGGTGATGCCGGTCATCACGGCGTCCAGGCGTGCGCCGCCGAACAGCCGCACCACTAGCGGTTCGCGCAGCGAGCCGCCCCTGAGCCGGCGCATGTCGAAGGTCCGCTCCCGCACGCGCACCAGCCCATGCGACAGATGCAGGAGGTCGGCGTCACGTCGCAGCTCCAAGTTGGCGTAGGTCAGAAACGACTGCGACACCGACAGCGCCACCCCTGCGCTCAGTATCGCCAGCGCACCGACCACCACAGCGATCAATACGCTCCCGTTCTGCGCGGCACTCTCAACAAGACCGGCACCCACCCGAATGGCGCGGGAATCACGAAGGTCGGTAAACACTCCGGTCTGGTAGATCACCCCGAGCATGGCTGCAATCATCAGCAACCCGGTGACATTCAGTGGGCTGTAGCGCAGCCACGACGGCTGCCAGCGGGCCAGTATCCGGCCCGGGGGACCTGCGGGGTCAGGCGGCGCCAGCGATTCGGCCAGCAGGATCGCCCGCAAAGCAGGGACCTCACGTGCAGACATCGCGTCGAGCGCGAAGGAGGTGTCCCCGGCGGCCTCCTGCCCGGTGCTCACCCGCAGCACAGTCAGGCCGAGCGCACGATGTAGCAGCCGCGCGTCGGTAGAGACCGAACGAATCCGCTTGCGCGGCACGGAGAGGACCTTGCGCTGCAACACCCCGGTGCGCAGCTGCACCTCGTCGGGTCCGATGCGGTAGGTGGTAGTGAACCACCGCGCCAGCCCGTAGCTCACAATCAGGCCGACGCCGATCAACGCCCA
>DAOUYK010000016.1 GCA_030666145.1 Mycolicibacterium sp.
TGAGCTGATCGCCGATTTGGAAGAGGCGATGCACGACGTCGTCGACCCCGAGCTCGGGATCAATGTCGTCGACCTCGGCCTGGTCTACGGAGTGAACGTCGAAGACGGCGAGGCCGGGGCGGTGGCTCTGGTCGATATGACGCTCACGTCGGCCGCATGTCCCCTTACAGACGTCATCGAGGACCAGTGTCGCACCGCCCTGGTCGGCACCGGTCTGGTCGACGAGCTCAAGATCAACTGGGTTTGGAACCCGCCGTGGGGTCCGGACAAGATCACCGACGACGGCCGCGAACAGCTCAGAGCCCTCGGGTTCACCGTTTAAGCTGCGCAGTTGGGTCAGAAGCCCAACGCCGTATCGAAGACCTGTCACGGAAGACGCGTCACTCTTGGAGTCGATCTGGCGATCTCGCTGGGTGGCCACAACGGATTAGGCTGAGTGTCCACAATGGACGAGAAGGAGTTGCGTTCGTGAGCGCCACCGATCTGGACTACACCGGCCTGCGGGCGTTGTTCATCAACTGCACGCTGAAGCGTTCCCCTGAACCCAGCCACACCGACGGATTGATCGGAATCAGCACCGGCATCATGGCTAAGCACGGCATCGTCGTCGACGTCGTCCGTGCCGTCGATCACGACATCGCCACCGGCGTGTGGCCCGACATGAGTGAGCACGGGTGGGCAACCGATGACTGGCCGGGGATCTTCGAGAAGGTACTGGGCGCCGACATCCTGGTGCTTGCCGGCCCCATCTGGCTGGGCGACAACAGTTCGGTGATGAAGAAGGTGCACGAACGGTTGTACGGTGGCTCGCACTTGCTCAACGAGGCGGGTCAGTATCTGTATTACGGACGCTTTGGGGCTGTCTGATTACCGGCAACGAAGATGGCGCCAAACATTGCGCCCAGAACGTGCTGTACACGCTTCAGCACATCGGCTACACGATCCCACCGCAGGCCGACGCCGGCTGGATCGGCGAAGCAGGTCCGGGGCCGTCCTATCTGGATCCCGGGTCGGGTGGACCGGAGAACGATTTCACAAATCGGAACACCACGTTCATGACGTGGAACTTGATGCACGTCGCCCGCATGTTTAAGGCAGCCGGCGGTATCCGGGCCCACGGAAACATCCGGTCAGGCTGGGATGCGGGCTGCCGATATGACTTCGTCAACCTCGAGTACCGGTGAGCGCTGTCGGGTTCGCGGGCTGAATCGGGAACACTTCAGACTCGCCGCGCGTTGACGGTGACGTGGCTACTCAAGACCTCACTGCCGAGCAATTCAACAGCACTATTAACGACAACGAGATTGTGTTGGTCGATTTCTGGGCATCCTGGTGCGGACCGTGCAAGCAGTTCGCTCCTACTTTCTCGGCCTCCTCGGACAAACACCCCGACGTTGTGTACGCCAAGGTCGACACCGAGGCCGAGCAGCAGTTGGCCGCCGCGGCCGACATCCGCTCCATTCCCACCTTGATGGCTTTCAAGAAAGGTCAGTTGGTGTTCAACCAGGCTGGCGCGCTTCCTCCAGCGGCACTGGAGGACCTGGTGGAGAAGATCAAGGACTTCGATGTCGACTCCGCGATCGCCGCTCAGGACAACGGCTAGGCGCCCGGCCAGGCGTAGCAGCTGACGGCACGCCCGATACCGTGCAAGCGTGACTCAGCAGAACCCTTCCCAGTTCGTTGTGGTGGATCGGCCGCGACCACACGTCGCGCTGGTGACACTCAATCGGCCCGAGCGCATGAACTCGATGGCCTTTGATCTGATGGTGCCGTTGAAGACGGTCCTGGACCAACTGAACTCGGACAACACCGTGCGTGCCATTGTGCTCACCGGCGCAGGGCGCGGATTCTCCTCAGGAGCCGACCACAAGTCAGCCGGTTCAGTACCGCACGTCGATGGTCTTACCAGGCCGACGTACGCACTGCGCTCGATGGAAGTGCTCGACGAGGTCATCCTGGCGCTGCGTAGGTTGCATCAGCCGGTTATCGCCGCAGTCAATGGCGCGGCGATTGGTGGGGGACTGTGCCTCGCGCTCGCTTGCGACATCCGCATCGCGTCCACCGACGCCTATTTCCGGGCGGCGGGCATCAACAACGGTTTGACCGCCAGCGAGCTGGGACTGTCCTTCCTGTTGCCCCGCGCTATCGGCACCTCGAGGGCTTTCGAGTTCATGTTGACCGGGCGCGATGCGGCCGCCGCGGAAGCCGAGCGAATCGGGCTGGTGTCGCGCGTGGTCCCGGCGGCCGAACTGCTCGACTGTTGCGTGGAGATGGCAGAGCGGATCGCGTCGTTTTCCCAGCCGGGGGTCGAGTTGACCAAACGCACGCTATGGAGTGGACTGGACGCATCTAGCCTGGAAGGGCATTTGCAGGCCGAGGGTCTGGGACAGCTTTACCTTCGCTTGCTCACCGGCAACTTCGAAGAAGCGGTCGCGGCACGCGCATAGGGGCGAGCCCCGGTCTTCACCGACGACAAGTAGTAGGGGAGACGAGCGTGATCACCGCAACGGACCTCGAGGTCCGCGCTGGGGCGCGCACATTGCTCTCGGTGGACGGGGCCACGCTACGCATTCGGCCCGGTGACCGCATCGGTCTGGTTGGTCGCAATGGAGCCGGCAAGACCACCACCATGCGCATTTTGGCGGGGGAAGGTGACCCCTACGCTGGGGCCATCACCCGGACTGGTGAAGTCGGTTACCTGCCACAGGACCCCAGAGAAGGTGACCTCGACATGCTGGCCCGTGACCGAGTGCTCTCGGCGCGTGGACTGGACACACTTCTGGCCGACTTGGAGAAGCAGCAAGCGCTAATGGCCGAAGTGGCCGACGATTCTGCCCGCGACAAGGCGGTCCGTCGATACGGACAACTCGAGGAGAGATTCGCCGCCCTCGGTGGGTACGCCGCAGAGAGCGAGGCCGGCCGCATCTGTGCGAGCCTCGGCCTGCCAGAGCGCGTCCTGACCCAGCCACTGCGAATCCTGTCCGGCGGTCAGCGCCGCCGCGTGGAACTGAGCCGCATCCTTTTCGCTGCCTCCGAAGGGCAGGGAACGGGGCCGAATTCGGGGACCACGCTGCTACTCGACGAACCGACCAACCACCTCGATGCTGACTCAATCGGCTGGCTGCGCGCGTTTCTCCAGAACCACGCTGGCGGACTTGTAGTCATCAGTCACAACGTCGACCTCCTGGCCGACGTCGTGAACCGGGTGTGGTTCCTCGACGCGGTCCGCGGCGAGGCCGACGTCTACAACGTGGGTTGGCAGAAGTACCTGGATGCCCGCGCCACCGACGAACAACGGCGCCGCCGCGAGCGGGCCAACGCCGAGCGCAAGGCCTCAGCGCTGCGGGCGCAGGCTGCCAAGATGGGCGCCAAAGCCACCAAAGCCGTTGCCGCCCAGAATATGTTGCGGCGCGCGGACCGCATGATAGCTGCCCTCGACGCAGAACGGGTGTCCGACAAGGTGGCCCGGATCAAGTTCCCGACGCCCGCTCAGTGTGGGCGAACCCCATTGGTCGCCAAGGGGCTTACGAAGACCTACGGATCGCTGGAGGTGTTCACCGGTGTCGACCTGGCGATCGACCGCGGGTCGCGGGTGGTAGTGCTCGGGCTCAACGGTGCGGGCAAGACAACTCTGCTGCGGCTTCTTGCCGGCACCGAGAGCCCTGACTCGGGGGAGTTGGAGCCCGGACACGGTTGCAAGGTCGGCTACTTCGCCCAGGAGCACGACACCCTCGACGACAACGCGACGGTGTGGGAGAACATCCGCCATGCCGCTCCCGATACCGGCGAGCAAGACCTCCGCGGCCTGCTGGGTGCGTTCATGTTCACCGGTGCACAGCTCGATCAGCCTGCAGGCACGCTGTCAGGAGGCGAGAAGACACGGCTAGCTCTGGCGGGGCTCGTCGCCTCGACCGCGAACGTACTGCTGCTCGATGAACCGACCAACAATCTCGATCCCGCCTCACGCGAACAGGTTCTGGACGCGCTGCGAAGCTACCTGGGGGCCGTGGTGCTGGTGACCCACGATCCGGGGGCGGCCGAGGCGCTGGATCCCCAGCGGGTCGTGCTGTTGCCCGACGGCACCGAGGATTTCTGGTCCGAGGAATACCGTGACCTCATCGAGCTGGCCTGAGCCCCGGGCATTGGCGCAGAATTCGGTCGGCTATTTCGGCTTCTGCTGTCGTAGCGACGCCTCTACGAGGTCGAGCACGGCGCTGAGCCTTTCGGGTTCATCGCCGGAGGCGAGCCGCGCGAGCAGGCCGTCGAGCACCAGCTCGAGGTAGGTGCGTAGCACCGCATCGGGCACGTCGTCGCGCAGTCGCCCCGCCTGCTTCTGGCGCCGCAGACGTTCGGTGGTGGCCGTTGACAACTCTGCTGAGCGCTCGGCCCATCCCCGGCTGAACTCGGGATCGTTGCGTAGCTTGCGCGCGATTTCCAGCCGAGTAGCCAGCCAGTCGAATTGCTCTGGTGCAGAAAGCATTTCGCGCATCACCTGAATCAGGCCCTCGCGCGTCGCCACGTCGGCCATTCGTTCTGCGTCTTCACGTGCGAGTTCGAAGAACAGCGTGTCCTTGTCGCGGAAATGGTGGAAGATGGCGCCGCGTGACAGCCCGATCGTATGCTCGAGGCGGCGTACGGTGGCCCGGTCGTAGCCGTGCTCGGCAAAGCACCGCCGGGCGCCGTCGAGGATCTGGCGACGACGCGCCGCCAGGTGATCGTCGCTTACCCTCGGCATTTCACTCTGCTAGGTCTTGAGCATGTTGCGCAGCACATACTGCAGGATGCCACCGTTGCGGTAGTACTCGGCCTCACCTGGCGTGTCGATGCGCACCACGGCATCGAATTCGACCTTGGAACCATCTTGCTTGGTCGCGGTCACCGCGACGGTCTTGGGGGTCTTGCCGTTGTTGAGTTCCTCTATCCCGGTGATGTCGTAGACCTCGGTGCCGTCCAGCTTCAACGAGGCCGCAGATTCGCCGGCGGGGAACTGCAAGGGGATGACACCCATGCCGATCAGGTTGGATCGATGGATCCGCTCGAATGACTCGGTGATCACCGCACGGACGCCGAGCAGGCTGGTTCCCTTTGCTGCCCAGTCCCGCGAGGAGCCCGACCCATATTCTTTGCCGCCCAGCACGATCAGCGGTATGTCCTGTGCGACATAGTTTTGCGCCGCGTCGTAGATGAATGCTTGCGGTGCCTCCCCGCCATCGGCGGCCAGAGTGAAGTCGCGGGTGTAGCCGCCGGAGACATCGTCGAGCAGTTGGTTACGAAGTCGGATGTTGGCGAACGTGCCGCGAATCATCACTTCGTGGTTGCCGCGCCGCGAGCCATAGGAGTTGTAGTCCTTGCGCTCAACACCGTTGGACTCCAGATACTGTGCGGCCGGGGTGCCTGACTTGATATTTCCCGCCGGGCTGATGTGGTCAGTGGTAACCGAATCCCCCAGTAGGGCAAGCACTCTGGCACCATTGATGTCGGCGACCGGGGTCGGCGCAGCGGGCATGCCGTCAAAGTACGGGGGCTTGCGCACGTAGGTTGAGTTCGTATCCCACTCGAAGGTCTTGCCATCCGGGGTTGGCAGCGACTGCCAGCGCTGGTCGCCCTTGAAGACGTCGCCGTAATTCTTCGAGAACATCTCCTGGTTGATCGAGCTCGCGATGGCGTCGGAGATCTCCTTCTGCGAGGGCCAGATGTCCTTCAGGAAAACGTCTTTACCGTCGGTGTCTTTGCCGAGGGGCTCGGTTTCGAAGTCGAAGTCCATCGTGCCGGCCAGCGCGTAAGCGATCACCAGCGGTGGCGAGGCCAGGTAGTTCATCTTGACGTCGGGAGAGATGCGGCCTTCGAAGTTGCGGTTACCGGACAGCACCGCAGTTACTGACAAGTCACTATCGTTGACTGCCTTCGAGATCTCCTCGGGAAGCGGTCCGGTGTTGCCGATGCACGTTGTGCAGCCGTAGCCGACCAGGTAGAAGCCCAGCTTCTCAAGGTAGGGCCACACGCCCGCCTTGTCGTAGTAGTCGCTGACCACCTGTGAACCCGGAGCCATCGAGGTCTTCACCCATGGCTTGGAGGTGAGACCTCTTTCGACAGCATTCTTGGCCAACAGTGCGGCGCCGAGCATTACCGACGGATTGGAGGTGTTCGTGCACGATGTGATCGCAGCAACGACGACCGCGCCGTGATCGAGCACAAAGTTGCCCCGCTCCGCGGATTTCACCGCGACGGGCTTAGTGGGCCTGCCGTGTGCGCCGTTGGCCGCGCTGGGCATGGCGTCAACTGAGCCTTCTTCGGCGAAGGACAGGGACACCGAATCGCTGGCCGGGAAGGACTCGTCGAGGGCCTCGTCCAGATTGCTCTGAACAGAGCTTTCTATGTCCCGCTTGTCCCCGTCTACGTAGTTGTGGATCTCTTTACGGAACGCCGACTTGGCATCTGACAGCTGGATTCGGTCTTGCGGACGTTTGGGCCCGGCGATCGAGGGCACCACGTCACCGAGGTCGAGTTCGAGGTACTCGGAGAAGGCGGGTTCTTTCTCAGGGTTGTGCCACATGCCTTGCGCCTTGGCGTAAGCCTCCACCAGAGCCAGCTGGTCGTCGTCACGACCGGTCAGTCGCAGATAGTCGATCGTCACCTCGTCGATGGGGAAGATGGCTGCGGTCGAACCGAATTCGGGGCTCATATTGCCCAGGGTGGCGCGGTTGGCCAGCGGCACCTCGGCTACGCCTTCGCCGTAGAACTCGACGAACTTGCCGACGACGCCGTGCTTGCGCAGCATCTCGGTGACGGTGAGCACTACGTCGGTGGCGGTGACGCCCGGCTTGATCTCGCCGCTCAGCTTGAAGCCGACGACGCGCGGTATCAGCATCGACACCGGCTGGCCGAGCATTGCCGCCTCGGCTTCGATGCCTCCGACGCCCCAGCCCAGCACACCAAGGCCATTGACCATGGTGGTGTGGCTGTCAGTGCCGACGCAGGTGTCCGGGTAGGCCACCTGGACCTCTTCGCCCCCAGCTTCGCCCGCTCGGCCACGGACCATCACGGTCCGGGCTAGAAACTCGATGTTGACCTGGTGCACGATGCCGGTGCCAGGCGGCACCACCTTGAAGTCGTCGAAAGCACCCTGGCCCCACCGCAGAAATTGATAGCGTTCGCCATTGCGGGCGTACTCGATTTCGACATTTCGCTCGAAGGCGTCACGGCGGCCGAACACGTCGACGATCACCGAGTGGTCGATCACCATTTCGGCTGGTGCCAGCGGGTTCACCTTGTTCGGGTCGCCGCCGAGCTCGCCGACAGCTTCGCGCATGGTGGCCAGGTCCACGATGCAGGGCACGCCGGTGAAGTCCTGCATGACAACGCGGGCCGGGGTGAACTGGATTTCGATGCTCGGATCGGTGGATGGATCCCAGCCGGCAATCGCCTCGATGTGGTCCTTGGTGATATTGGCGCCGTCTTCGGTGCGCAGCAGATTCTCGGTGAGGACCTTGAGGCTGTAGGGAAGTTTGTCGGCGCCGGGGACCGCGTCGAGTCGGTAGATCTCGTAGCTGTTCTCACCGACCTCAAGGGTGTCGCGTGCTCCGAACGAGTTCAGGGATGAATTCTTGCTGCTCACATCGGCTCCCGGCTTGATCATCGCCGCGACGGGCTGTGTCGGCGGCGCTCGATATCGTAACAGTACGCTTGTCCTGTAAGGACAAGTTGGAAATTTCGGTTGGTCACATTCAGTCTTGTCCTCGGACGCGTGTGTCGCTACCCCCATGACATACCCGCGAGAAATATCGTGTCGCCACGCCCGCTGCTTCCTGCTCATCGCGTACCGTGCTGCTGTGGCCGGACCGCACTCGATCCCTCTCCAGGTCCAGTTTCTTCCGTCGTATATCCCGCCGGAGATCGACATGGAGCACGTGGTGGCCGACGTGGCGCAGGATGGCGTCAGTGTGCCGCCGGCCGATCAGGCCGATGTTCCTGCCCTGCGTGAGGTCATCGAGGGCGCGCGCGAGGAAGGAATCGATCTCAAGATCGTCGTCATCGATCTGAACCCGCCGACCGAAATGCCACTGAGGGACATCGCCACCGAGGTCGGCGAGGCCAATCCGGGGGCGACGGTGTTGGCGATGAGTCCATCTTATGCAGGCACCTACAGCCCGGCGTTCGACCGAGTGACACTGGAAGCCGGCCAGGATCTCGCGAAGACCGGCGACTCGGTGCAGTCCTCACAGAATTTTCTCGGCGAGTTGACGACCCCCCACTTTCAGTGGACGCCATTCACGATTGTGCTGGTTGTGGCGGTGGCTCTAGCGGTCGTTGCTACCCGATTACTGCAAATGCGTGGCAAACGGGCTGAGGCCGAGCAGGCGGCGTCTACCAGCTCCGATTAGCGTTCTGCGCACCGGAGCGCAAATTCGAATGTCACCATTCGATAACGTAAAATGTAATTACATTTTTGTAATTTGTGACTAAAGTTTCTTTAGGGTCAGATGTGACGTACGGTACATATCGCGTCTGATGGTGCAGATGTTACATATGTGACTTCTGAGCTGGGGCGCCCGAGATTATGCCGACACGCTTCCGTGGAGCCTTAGGAGACTTGAGTCCGATGAGACGCATTCCTGGCAGTGCCTCCGCTTCGCGGTTGTGCGCGGCATCCCTGACATTTGGCATGGTGCTGACGACGCCCAACCTGGCGCAGGCACAACCCGCCGACCCCGACAGCCTCGCCACATTGGTGACTGCGGTCGCCAACGTGAACCACCAGTTGCAGAACCTCGGTGCCGCCATCCAGATCAAACAGGAGAGCGTGAACAAGGCGATCCTGGATGTGAAGACCGCACGGGACAACGCCGCGGCGGCCCAGCTAGAGGTCGAGGCCAGCGCACAGCGCGTCAAGGACGCCAACACCGCGATCGCCGCCGCCCAGAAGAGGTTCGACACGTTCGCCTCAGCGATGTACGTCGGTGGCCCGTCGAGCACATATCTCACCGCATCAGATCCCGTGGACATCCTCAACACCGCGGCCACGGCTCAGACGCTTTCCATCAGTGCCGAGCAGGTGATGGCCAACCTTCAGCGTGCTCGCACCGAGCAGGTCAACAAGGAATCCGCGGCCAGGCTGGCCAAACAGAACGCCGATGAGGCCGTCGAGGCCGCCGAGGCCAGCCAGCAGGATGCGGTATCGGCGCTGACCGGCGCGCAGGAGACCTTTGCGCAGCAACAAGTCGAGCTCGATCGGCTCGCTGCCGAGCGCGCCACGGCTCACTCGAAGCTGGCCGAGGCGCGCAGGGTGGCCGCTCCGTCCGGCAGTCAAGGTCAAGCCCGTGCGGGCTCCCCGGCGCCGGCCCAACCGGCCGCCGCGCCCAGCGGTAGGGCCAACGCAGCCGTTGACGCCGCCGCCGATTGGGACATCGACCCCAGCACAGGCAATCGCGAAACCGCCTGGGACATGACCTTGCCCCAGATTCCGAGTGCTTTCGTCAGCGGCGACCCGATCCAGATCATCAACGCGGTCATCAAGATCATCACAACGTCGCTGGAGGTGACCGCGAACCTGGGGCGCAAATTCCTGCAGAGTCTCGGGATCTTACCGACCCCGACCGGCGTCACCAATGGCGCGATCCCCTCTGTGGTCGGCCCGCAGGCAACCGAGTTCGCGATCAAGCGCGGCATGGCGCAGATGGGTGTGCCGTATTCCTGGGGCGGTGGCAACGCTTCCGGTCCGAGCCGCGGAATCGATTCCGGCGCTGGCACTGTCGGCTTCGACTGCTCGGGCCTGATGCTCTACATGTTCGCGGGCATCGGTATCAAGCTGGACCATTACTCTGGGTCGCAGTACAACGCGGGCCGCAAGGTGCCTTCGTCGCAGATGCGCCGTGGCGACATGCTCTTCTGGGGTCCCAATGGGAGCCAGCACGTCGCGATGTACCTCGGTAACGGGCAGATGCTGGAGGCCCCGTACACGGGGTCGGTGGTCAAGATCTCGCCTGTGCGCACTAGCGGAATGACCCCGTTCGTCACCCGCATGGTCGAGTGGTGATCTCGCTGCTTCGTGCCGTTTCCGTTCTGGTCGCAGCCGCTGCGCTGTCGCTGGGCTTAGTTGCGCCGGCGGCAGCACAGCCCGAGGCGGGCGCGTGGGATCCGACCCTGCCCAAGATCCTCAGCGCGGGCGCGCCGGGTGATCCATTGTCGGTTGCCAACGCGTCGCTGGCCGCGACGGCCGAGGCCGCCAAGATCACCATGGGTCTTGGTCGAAAGTTCCTCAGCAGGCTGGGGTTCGGCCCGCCGTTAGGCGCGATACCTGGGATCGTGCGCGGCCCCGCAGCCATCGAGTACGTGATCCGCCGCGGCGGATCGCAGATCGGCACTCCCTACTCGTGGGGCGGCGGCAAGCCCAACGGGCCCAGCCGCGGCATCGACTCCGGCGCCAATGTCGTCGGGTACGACTGCTCGGGCTTCACACAATTCGCCTTTGCCGGGGTCGGCGTGCTGATTCCGAAGTACTCCGGGGACCAGTACGACACCGGCCGCAAGGTTCCGAGGAGTCAGGCTAAGCGGGGGGATCTGCTGTTCTGGGGCCCCGGGGGCAGCCAGCACGTCGCCATCTATCTCGGTGGCGGGAAGATGCTGGAGTCCTCCGGCAGCGCAGGAAAGGTCACCGTCAGTCCGGTGCGCACCTCGGGTCTGCAGCCGTATGTGGCGCGGATTATCGAGTCCTGAGTATGTCCTTGAGTCAAACGTGAGCAACCCTGGTGAATGCCGGCGCGCAACGCGGCACACCCCGGGCAACGTCGACGGATTTCGAACCAACTGGAATAGTTGACGGCGAGCGCGCGGCCAGAACCGGTCCGCGCCGCACAGACCAGCATGTACTGCGCATGTGGAAGGAACGTTGATGACCTCACCGAGTGGGCCGCCGCCAGGCGCTGGAGGATATCCCGGGCAGGCTCCGGGCTACACCGCCGGCTCTCAGGGGGCCCCGAGCTCCGCGCCGTCGGGTGGTGCGCTGTCCAACGGCATTCTGCAGCAGGAGGTACACACCCTCGAACGGGCGATCTTCGAGGTCAAGCGGATCATCGTAGGCCAGGACCTGCTCGTCGAGCGGATGCTGGTCGGCCTGTTGTCCAAGGGGCACGTGCTGCTCGAAGATGTGCCCGGGGTAACCAAGACGTTGGCGGTGGAGACCTTCGCCAAAGTGGTCGGTGGAACCTTTGCACGCATCCAGTTCACCCCCGACCTCGTGCCCACAGACATCGTCGGTACCCGCATCTACCGTGTGGGCAAGGAAGAGTTCGACATCGAGCTAGGCCCCGTCGTGGTCAACTTCCTGCTCGCCGACGAGATAAACCGTGCCCCCGCAAAGGTGCAGTCCGCACTGCTCGAGGTGATGGCCGAGCGCACGATCTCCATCGGCGGCAAGACGTTCCCGCTGCCCAGCCCATTCCTGGTGATGGCGACGCAGAACCCCATCGAGCAGGAGGGGGTCTATCAGCTTCCGGAGGCCCAGCGTGACCGCTTCCTGTTCAAGCTCAATGTCGACTACCCCTCGCCTGAGGAAGAGCGCGAGATCATCTACCGGATGGGTGTGAAGCCTCCGGAGGCCAAGGCGATCCTGACTACTCAAGATCTGCTGCGGCTACAGGATGTCGCCGCGAACACCTTCGTCCACCACGCGCTGGTCGACTACGTGGTGCGCATCGTGACCGCCACCCGCGAGCCCGAAAAGTTCGGGATGCCCGACGCCGAGGCCTGGATCGCCTATGGCGCGTCTCCGCGCGCGTCGCTGGGCATCATTGCCGCGTCCCGGGCGCTGGCTTTGGTGCGCGGACGCGACTATGTGATCCCGCAGGATGTCGTCGAGGTCATCCCCGACGTACTTCGCCACCGCCTGGTGCTGACCTATGACGCGCTGGCCGACGAGATCTCTAGCGATACGGTGGTCAACCGTATTCTCCAGACGGTCGCGTTGCCCCAGGTGAACGCGATTCCGCAGCAAGGTCATTCGGTTGCTCCCGCGGTCCCGGCAGCTGCGGCCGCGGCCGGCGGCCGCTGACCGGAGTAAGTGGCTCAGTACGTGACTTCGCCCTCAGGACCAACTTCGCCTTCAGGACTAACTTCGTCCTCAGGACCAACGGGGGCCAAAGGGTCCAGCCGCACGATCGACCCGCCGTCCATGAAGCGCGGAGAGATCCGTGACCCTGCGCTGACTGCGGCGCTGCGCAAGCTCGAATTAACGGTGCGGCGCAAGCTCGACGGCGTGCTGCACGGCGACCACCTTGGGCTGCTGCCCGGGCCAGGGTCTGAACCGGGGGAGTCCCGGATCTACCAGCCCGGCGACGACGTACGCCGGATGGACTGGTCGGTCACCGCCCGTACCACGCATCCGCACGTGCGGCAGATGATCGCCGACCGGGAACTGGAGACCTGGCTGGTGATCGACATGTCAGCCAGTCTCGACTTCGGCACGGCCGGGTGTGAGAAGCGTGATCTCGCGGTGGCTGCCGCGGCGTCGATCGCGTTCCTCAACAGCGGTGGCGGCAATCGGATCGGCGCGATCATCTCCAACGGTGACACCACGCGTCGGGTGCCCGCCCTTTCAGGCCGGATACATGAACAGGAGCTGCTCCGCGCGATCGCCACGACCCCGCGGGCGCCGGCCGGGGTGCGCGGCAACCTTGCCGCAGCGATCGATGGGTTGCGAAGGCCCGAGCGGCGCCGCGGTATGGCGGTGATCATCAGCGACTTCCTGGGGCCGATCGACTGGATGCGCCCGCTAAGGGCCATCGCGGGCCGGCACGAGGTACTCGGCATCGAGATCCTCGACCCTCGAGACGTCGAGCTACCCGAGGTCGGAGATGTCATCTTGCAGGACACTGAGACGGGTCGCACCCGCGAGTTCACCATTGACGAGCAACTGCGCATCGACTTCGAGAAGGCCGCCGGTGCGCACCGGGCCGCGGTGGCACGCACTCTGCGTCGCTGCGATGCGCCGCTGCTGAGTTTGCGCACCGACCGGGACTGGATCGCCGACGTGGTTCGGTTCGTCGCGAGCCGACGTCGCGGCGCCCTGGCTGGGCGGTGACGGCGTGACTTTGCCGCTGCTGGGACCGATGTCGCTCACGGGCTTCGAACACCCGTGGTTCTTTCTGTTTCTGTTGGTCGTTCTCGGGCTGGTCGGGCTCTATATCGTTGTGCAGCTGGCCCGCCACCGGCGGGTTCTGCGTTTTGCGAACATGGAGCTGCTGGAGAGCGTGGCCCCGGAGCGGCCCAGCCGTTTGCGACACCTACCGAGTATCTTGCTGGTTCTGTCGATGGTGTTGTTGGCCATCGCGATGGCAGGTCCAACGCATGACGTCCGGATCCCCAGAAACCGCGCCGTGGTCATGCTGGTAGTCGATGTGTCGCAGTCGATGCGGGCCACAGATGTCGCGCCGAATCGGCTGGCGGCCGCGCAGGTGGCTGCCAAGCAGTTCGCCGATCAGCTGACACCTGGCATCAATTTGGGGCTGATCGCCTACGCCGGTACCGCGACCGTGCTGGTCTCACCGACCACGAACCGGCAGGCGACCAAGAATGCGATCGACAAGCTCCAACTCGCGGACCGCACGGCAACCGGCGAGGGTATCTTCACGGCGCTGCAGGCCGTCGCGACCGTCGGAGCGGTGATCGGTGGCGGCGACGAGCCACCTCCGGCGCGCATCGTGTTGATGTCTGATGGCAAGGAGACCGTCCCGTCGAATCCGGACAACCCCAAGGGTGCCTTCACCGCCGCGCGGACCGCCAAAGACCAGGGCGTGTCCATATCGACGGTGTCATTCGGAACGCCCTATGGCTACGTCGAGATCAACGAGCAGCGTCAGCCGGTCCCGGTGGACGACGAGATGCTCAAGAAGATCGCCGACCTCTCCGGCGGCGATGCCTTCACGGCCTCCAGCCTTGAGCAGCTCAAGCAGGTCTTTTCCAACCTTCAGGAGCAGATCGGTTACGAGACCATCAGAGGGGACGCCAGCGTGGGATGGCTACGGTTGGGCACATTGGTGCTCGCCGCTGCCGCATTGGGTTCGCTGATGATCAACCGGCGCCTACCGAACTAGATATATCCCCATGTCGCTGCGCTCCTGCCCGCCGTAAGGCGATTTCTTACGAATGAACCTCAGGCATTAGGTTGGCGGGCATGGCTCTCGCAGAGAATCCCGCCGACGCCGCCGGTGACACCGCGGCCGTTCGTCCTGCTTTCGTCTCACGTTCGGTGTTGGTGACCGGCGGAAACCGCGGCATCGGCCTGGCTATAGCTCAGCGCCTCGCGGCAGACGGTCACAAGGTCGCAGTGACCCATCGCGGTTCCGGCGCGCCGGAGGAACTCTTCGGCGTCGAGTGTGACGTCACCGATAACGACGCCGTCGATCGCGCCTTCACCGAGGTTGAGGAGCGTCAGGGGCCGGTCGAGGTGCTGGTGTCCAACGCCGGCGTCTCCGCGGATGCGTTCCTGATGAGGATGACTGAGGAGAAGTTCGAAAAGGTCATCGACGCGAATCTCACCGGGGCCTTTCGGGTAGCGCAGCGCGCATCACGCAGCATGCAGCGAAAGCGCTTCGGCCGGATGATCTTCGTGGGTTCGGTCTCGGGTACCTGGGGCATCGGCAACCAGTCCAATTACGCGGCCTCCAAGGCCGGTGTCATCGGCATGGCCCGCTCGATCGCACGCGAGCTCACCAAGGCTGGGGTCACCGCGAATGTGGTGGCCCCGGGCTACATCGACACCGACATGACCCGCGCGCTGGATGAGAGGATTCAGCAGGGGGCGCTGGACTTCATCCCGGCCAAACGGGTCGGCACTGCCGAGGAGGTCGCCGGTGCGGTCAGCTTCTTGGCCTCCGAGGATGCCAGTTACATCTCGGGTGCGGTGATCCCGGTGGACGGCGGCATGGGCATGGGCCACTAGTAAGACAACAGCTGGTTAGACCTAGATGAACCTCGAGATCAAGGGATAGTAATGGCAGGTTTTCTTGAAGGTAAGCGGATCCTCGTCACGGGGATCATCACCGATTCATCGATCGCGTTCCATATCGCCAAAGTCGCTCAAGAGGCCGGCGCAGAACTGGTGTTGACCGGGTTCGACCGGATGAAGCTGATTCAACGCATCGCCGACCGGTTGCCCGGTCCGGCTCCCCTGTTGGAACTCGACGTGCAGAACGAAGAGCACCTGGCGAGCCTGGCGGGCCGGGTCAGCGAGGTGATCGGTGCGGGCAACAGGCTTGATGGCGTGGTGCACTCGATCGGATTCATGCCACAGACCGGGATGGGCATCAACCCGTTCTTCGATGCGCCCTTCGAGGACGTCGCCAAAGGCATCCATATTTCAGCCTTCTCGTACGCGTCGCTGGCCAAGGCTGTGCTTCCTGTCATGAACCCCGGTGGTGGCATCGTCGGTATGGACTTCGATCCAACCCGCGCTATGCCGGCCTACAACTGGATGACGGTCGCAAAGAGCGCACTGGAATCGGTCAACCGGTTCGTTGCCCGTGAAGCGGGGGAGGTCGGGGTGCGGTCGAATCTCGTCGCTGCAGGGCCGATCCGGACGCTGGCGATGAGCGCGATTGTCGGCGGTGCACTGGGCGACGAGGCCGGTGAGCAGATGAAGCTGCTTGAGGACGGCTGGGATCAACGAGCGCCGCTTGGCTGGAATATGAAAGATCCGACCCCGGTGGCGAAGACGGTGTGTGCGCTGCTGTCAGATTGGCTTCCGGCGACGACGGGCACCATCATCTACGCCGATGGCGGGGCGAGCACACAACTCCTGTAATGGCCTTCGATGCACTGCTGCTGTTGTCGTTCGGTGGCCCCGAGGGCCCCGAACAAGTTATGCCGTTTCTTCAGAATGTCACTCGGGGACGGGAAATCCCCCCTGAGCGCCTGGCCCTTGTGGCCGAGCATTACCAGCATTTTGGTGGGGTGTCACCGATCAATGGCATCAACCGTGATTTGATCCTGGCGATCGAGACGGAGCTGGCGCGGCGCGGAACGGAGTTGCCTGTCTACTTCGGTAACCGCAACTGGGAGCCCTATGTCGAGGATGCGGTTGCGCAGATGCGCGACAATGGTATTCGGCGCGCTGCGGTTTTCTCGACATCAGCCTGGGGTGGTTACTCTGGCTGCGCTCAGTACCAGGAAGACATCAAACGCGCCCGAGCTTCAGCCGGTCCGCAAGCGCCGGAGCTGACCAAACTCAGGCAGTACTTCGATCACCCGTTGCTGGTGCAGATGTTCGCCGACGCCATCGGTGAGGCCGCCCTCCGGCTGCCGGCACCGCTGCGCGCCGGTGCCCGACTGGTGTTCACCGCGCATTCAATTCCGCTGCGGGCCGCCTCGCGGTGCGGGCCCGATCTTTACCAGCGCCAAGTCCGCCACACCGGCGCGCTCGTGGCCGCCGCAGCGGGGTACCAGGTGTACGACCAGGTGTGGCAGTCGCGATCCGGTCCGCCGCAGGTGCCGTGGCTAGAGCCAGATGTCGGCGATCATCTGCAGTCGTTGGCTCAGGCGGGTACCCAGGCCGTGATTGTCTGCCCGGTTGGTTTCGTAGCCGATCACATCGAAGTGGTTTGGGACCTGGACAACGAATTAGCTCAGCAGGCCGCCGGCGCTGGGATCGCCTACGCGCGGGCGTCGACACCCAACGCCCAACCCCGATTCGCGCAACTGGTCATCGATCTGATCGACGAGCTGCACCTCGGCCTTCCGGCTGCCAGCGTGGGGGGAGTAGGTGCCGTGCCCAGGTACGGATGCAGCATCAACGGCGAACTGTGCACCATGTCTTGTTCGGGCTAAAAGTTAACCACGCCAAGCGGATTGAAGTATAGACCCCACCGCCGCCAGTCGGGCCGTGCGCACGACCGACGTCAGCGGGCGCAGCGCATCGCTGGCGAGCTGAACCTCCGAGGAGCTCTGTAGACCACTTGGAATGAGCTCAGAGCTTACTGTGATGATTGCATCGACGTGCGCCGCGTTCTCAAGAACTCGCATCGCCCGTGCCGGAGCATGATCGGGAATTCGATGCACCTGGGTGGATTGGAGCACCTGTTCTACCATCCTGCGCGGATCGGCGACCTCAGCTCCGGAGGCGCCGGCGCGCAGAGCTCCCAGCGCGTCAGCGGCTGCACGCACCGCGTCGCGCAACGTGTACTCGGCGTCGCCGAGATCGAGATGCTCGGGCGACGGTGTGGCCGAAAGTGAATACACCGTCCACGACGTTGCAGAAAACTCGGGCTCGAACTCGGACTCGAAATCGCCCATGACGTCGGGGCTGTCCGGGTACTCGAGATCGGGCACCAGCCCGATCGCCGCCCCAGGCTGCCCCACGATGATCGCCTCGCCGGCCGCAATCGCGTCGCGGCCGAATTGCGTGCCGGCGGGTAGTCCCCGAACGTCTCCTGGGATGGGAAGCGCCAGCATGATCGCTGGCGGGGATTCGGCTGACCTGGCGGCGGTACGCAACGTCTGCAGGAGCGAGACCGCGCCGGCGTCGTCGAGATCCGGCCACGGTAGTCCGGTGTGCTCAGCAGCGACCGAGTCGTAGGCGGTGACGGAATGTCTTGAGGTCCATTGGGATAACGCATCCAAGACATCGTCGGGCGCAGCGGCACCGGCGAGCCAGGCATTGGCCCAAATCGACAACGAGACACTGGGGCACCACATGATGCTGGCAGTGTAGTTGCTCGGCTCTCGTTCTTCCCTGCTGACGTGTCCGGTTGCGCGCTAGGCTCAGGCTATGCCTGTTCCCCTGATCTGGCTGATCGCCGCGCTGGCTCTCGCCGGGGCCGAGGCCCTCACCGGTGACCTGTTCCTGCTGATGCTCAGCGGCGGGGCGTTGGCCGCCGCTGGTTCCAGCTGGCTGCTCGACTTGCCCATTTGGGTAGATGGATTGGTGTTCCTGCTCGTATCGGTCCTGCTGCTGGCGGGAGTGCGCCCAGCGCTAAAACGGCGGATGCTGTCGGGCAAGGGTCTGGAAGAGCCGGTCAAGGCGTTGGAAGGCAAGAGCGCGCTGGTGCTCGATCGGGTAGCGCGCCATGAAGGTCAGATCAAGCTCGGCGGCGAAGTGTGGACGGCCAGGCCCTACAACGAGCACGATGTCTACGAAAAAGGCGACCAGGTGACGGTTGTGCACATCGACGGCGCCACCGCCGTCGTCGGCAGAATCATGTAAACGTAGAAGAGGAATTAGTTTCGCCTGGAGGACCCGGGCGACAACGGAGGGAGCTGGTCATGGATGGTGCCGTTGCAGGGTTGGTCCTGCTGGCGGTGTTGGTGCTGTTCGCCGCCATCGTGGTGGCCAAGTCGGTCGCTTTGGTGCCACAAGCGGAGGCGGCGGTGATTGAACGGCTGGGCCGCTACAGCAAAACGGTGTCCGGTCAGCTGACGTTGCTGCTCCCATTTATCGACAAGATCCGTGCTCGGGTGGATCTCCGCGAGCGTGTGGTGTCGTTTCCGCCTCAGCCGGTGATCACCGAAGACAACCTCACGGTGAACATCGATACGGTCGTCTACTTCCAGGTCACGGAGCCGCGGGCTGCGGTCTACCAGATCAGCAACTACATCGTGGGTGTCGAGCAGCTGACCACCACGACGCTGCGCAACGTAGTGGGCGGTATGACGCTGGAGCAGACGCTGACCTCGCGTGACTCGATCAACGGTCAGTTGCGCGGTGTACTCGACGACGCCACCGGGCGGTGGGGACTGCGAGTGGCGCGAGTGGAGCTGCGCAGCATCGATCCGCCGCCGTCGATCCAGGACTCGATGGAAAAGCAGATGCGCGCCGACCGGGAGAAGCGGGCGATGATCCTGACCGCCGAGGGCCACCGGGAGGCGTCCATCAAACAGGCAGAGGGCCAGAAACAGTCCCAGATCCTGGCCGCCGAAGGCTCCAAGCAGGCGGCTATCCTCGCCGCCGAGGCCGAGCGGCAGTCCCGCATGCTGCGTGCTCAGGGCGAACGCGCCGCCTCCTACCTGCGGGCCCAAGGTGAGGCCAAGGCGATCGAGAAGACCTTCGCCGCCATCAAGGCGGGTCGTCCGACCCCGGAGATGTTGGCCTACCAGTACTTGCAGACGCTGCCGGAGATGGCCAAAGGTGAGGCGAACAAGGTCTGGCTGGTGCCCAGCGATTTCGGTGGGGCCCTACAGGGCTTCGCCAAGATGCTGGGTGCGCCGGGCGAGGACGGGGTGTTCCGCTACACACCGTCGCCTGTGGACGCGAACTTGCCAAAGCCCGAGGATGACTCGGCCGAGGTCGCCGAGTGGTTCAATACCCAGACCGACCCGGAAATCGCTCAGGCCGTTGCGCAGGCGGTGGCCCAGGCACGCACCCCGGTAGAGGGGTCCCTCGAGGCTGGACCGCAGTACCCGCCGTTGTCGGAGCAACTGCAGCCGCCTAGAACCGACTACACCCAAACGCAAGCTCCGGCACCGCGTCACGGCGCCCCAGAATGATGACCGCGCTCACAGCACCGAAGACGTACACGCTGCTGGCAGCGCTCCAGGCCGGCGACGCGGTTGCCTGCGCGATCCCGCTGGCTCCGATCACGAAGTCACTCGATGACGTTGGCCTGGATCCGCGGCTGCGACCGGTGCTGCCGATTGTCAAGGCCGCCTCTGCGGTGGGCTTGGCGTCGGTGTACCGCTTCCCTGCACTGGCCAGGCTCACCACCTTCATGCTGACGGTGTACTTCGTGTTGGCCGTCACGTTCCACGTCCGGGCCAAGGACTGGAGCCCGGGACTGGCGGCAGCGTCGGCGATGCTTGGGCTCTTCGCGACGATGACGGCGAAGGGCCCCGAAATCAACCGGCGGTGATCGCCGACTCGGTCGGCTCAGCGGGTTCGGCCGACGGGCGCTCCGGTGGGCTGTCGCGGCGAGGGTGTACCCGTAATTCATAGACCAGGCCCGCAATGCCGATGCTTGCCGTGCACAGTGAGACGAGGAACAGCAACGGACTCACGTTGCCGGTGAGCGCGTCGCCGAGGATGGCGACCGCCGCGGTGCCGGGGAGCAGTCCTGCGAAGCTCGCCAGCGTGTAGGGCAGTACCCGGACCCTAGAGGAGCTCGCCGCGTAGTTCAGTACCGAGAAGGGGACAGCCGGAATAAGCCGCATCGACAACACTGTCGGCCAGCCACGTTCGGCCAGCCGCGCGTTCACCGCTTCCAGGCGCGGATGCTTCACAAGTCGGTCCAGGTGCCAGCCGGCCGCGCGAATAAGCAGTAACGCGATCATGGCGCTGACAGTGCTGGCCAACACCGCCACTGACACGCCCAGGTACGGGCCGAACAGCAGACCCGCGGCCAGCGTGAAGACGGTGCGTGGGAATGGGAACACCGTGACGACGATGTGTGCGGCCAGGAAGGCCAGCGGGAACCACGGGCCCAGCGATGTTGCCCAGTCCCGTAGCTGCACCGCAGTCGGCAGCGGGACGAGCACCGCTACTGCGATGAGAATCACAATCGCTGTCAGGATGGTCGCGAGCCGGCGCTTGGGAACTGTCCTCAGCGTCGCTACTACCGCAGCGCGGACCGTGCGCAGGCTGTTGACGACCGGATTCACGTCTACCAACATTACGTGGCGAGCGCGAACACCTCGTGCGATCGACCGAGCAAGCCGCCCGACCGGCCCACCCTGGCCCGAGCCCATCATTTAGCCTGGTGACTATGCAGAAACCCAGTGCCGATGCCGTCGCGGGTGCAATGGACTTCGATCTCGACCGATGGCGCTCCGCCGTGGCAGGTGTGCTGACCAAGACCACCCGGGCCGATCCCGCCGATCTGCCCCCTGAACCGGAACGATTGCTCGATTCGCCGACCTACGAGGGTTTCCCGATCCGGCCCCTATACACCGACGCGGACGAGCACGGGGAGCCGGGGTTGCCGGGCTGCTGGCCCTTCGTGCGCGGCGGCAATGCCCTTCGCGATGTGAAATCGGGCTGGAAGGTTGCCGAGGTTTTTCCCGGCGAGGAGTCGACAGCCGAGGACGGCAACGGGTTAATGCTGCTCGGGCTGACCGAGGGCGTCAGCGCGCTTGTACTGCGTTGCGGTGGCGCCGAGGGTTGTGTTTCGCCCGCGGAGCTGGGCCGTTTGCTCGAGGGGGTGTTCCTCGACCTCGTCCCCGTCGTGCTGGAGGTCGCAGATGGTGGTTCGACCTATGTCGCCGCGGCCGATGCGCTACTCGCCATGCTCACCGGACTCGACGACGATCAGCGATCCCGGTTGTCAGTGGACCTCGGCGCCGATCCCCTCACAGCGCCGCTGGCCGGCAGGCCGGCTACCGATTTTCGCGACGTAATCACGACCGCAGAAAAGTGTGCCGAATACGGCGGGCGCGTGCGTGCGATCACCGTGGATGGTCCGGTCTTTCACAACTTGGGCGCCAACGCATCGTGGGAGCTCGGTGCCGCTCTGGCGGCCGCCGTGACCTATCTGCGCCTCTTGGTCGACGCAGGTTTGCCCACCGCTGTGGCGCTCAAGCAAATCAGCTTCCGGTTCGCAGCCGATGACGACCAGTTCATGACCATTGCGAAATTCCGTGCCGCACGACAACTCTGGGGACGGGTAGCTGAGGTGGTCGGGGAGCCCGAGGCGGGCGCGCCGACCGTGCACGCGAGCACTTCGTTGGCGATGATGGCCCAGCGCGATCCATGGGTGAACATGTTGCGCACCACGGTGGCGGCATTCTCTGCGGGTATAGGTGGTGCTGACACTGTTCTGGTGCATCCGTTCGATGTCGCGATTCCGGCTGGGTTTCCTGGCGCCGCGCGCAGTTTCGCGAGAAGAATCGCGCGGACCACTCAGTTGCTGCTGCTCGAGGAGTCTCATATCGGCCGCGTACTGGACCCGGCGGGCGGCTCGTGGTTCGTCGAGGACCTCACCGGCCAATTGGCCGAACAGGCGTGGGCGCACCTCCAGGAGATCGAGGCTCTGGGTGGTTTCGAGGCCGCCAGCGACTACATCGGCGGATGCATCGCCGAGGTCGCCAATCGACGCGCAGACGACATCGCACATCGGCGCACCCCGCTGACCGGCGTGAACGAGTATCCCAACTTGTCTGAAAACCTTATTCCGCAAGGTGATTCGCTTCCGGGGGTGTTACGTTACGCGGCGGATTTCGAAGCACTGCGGAACCGTTCCGATATCTTCCTGGAGAAGACGGGGGCCCGGCCGAAGGTGCTACTGCTGCCGCTTGGTCCACTCGCTGAGCACAATATTCGCACCACATTCGCGTCGAACCTGCTGGCCACCGCCGGAATTGAGACGGTCAATCCGGGATCGGTGGATGCTGCCGGCGTCGAAAAGGTGCTGGCCGATGGGGGAGATGGGGGAGGCGTTGAGATCGCGGTGATCTGCGGCGCGGATGCTCGTTATGCAAGCGAGGCCTCGGGAGTCGTCGAGGCAGCCCGACAGGCCGGCGTAGGCCACGTTCTGTTGGCCGGACCGGAGGCCGCGGTCGCCGACGCTGATTCGAAACCCGACGGCTACCTGAGTGCAAAGATCGATGCCGTTCAAGCATTGTCGCGTCTGCTGAACCGATTGGGGGTATGACGTGACCGCACAAGATGTCGTACCAGCCACCACCCCGGACCGTATTGGTAGCTTCGCCGATGTCCCGCTAGACAGCGAGTGCGCTCCTGCGCCCCCCACAGCCGCCGATATCGCCGACCAGGTGTCCGCGGCGGCCGCCGCGCATGGGTATACCGCTGACCAACTGGACTGGGGCACTCCCGAGGGCATCGACGTCAAACCGGTCTACATTGCGGCCGATCGGGACGAGGTGGTCCGGGCAGGCTATCCGCTGGACAGCCTGCCCAGAGAGCCGCCTTTCGTGCGCGGTCCCTACCCGACGATGTATGTCAATCAGCCCTGGACGATCCGCCAGTACGCCGGCTTCTCGACCGCAGCGGAATCCAACGCGTTCTATCGCCGCAACCTGGCTGCCGGGCAGAAGGGCCTATCGGTGGCCTTCGACCTGGCCACCCACCGTGGCTACGACTCCGACCACCCGCGGGTGGCCGGCGACGTCGGAATGGCCGGTGTGGCGATCGATTCCATCCTCGACATGCGCGAGCTGTTCGACGGCATCGATCTGTCGACCGTGTCGGTGTCGATGACGATGAACGGCGCGGTGCTGCCAATTCTGGCGTTGTACGTGGTGGCCGCCGAGGAGCAGGGTGTGCCGCCCGAAGAGCTTGCCGGGACCATTCAGAACGATATTCTCAAAGAATTCATGGTCCGCAATACCTACATCTATCCGCCGAAGCCCTCGATCCGGATCATTTCCGACATATTTGCCTACACCAGCGCGAAAATGCCTAAGTTCAACAGTATTTCGATCTCCGGGTACCACATCCAGGAAGCCGGTGCCACAGCGGATCTGGAGCTGGGATACACGCTGGCCGACGGGGTCGAGTACATCAAGGCCGGCCTGGAGGCAGGCCTGGATATCGACAAGTTCGCGCCGCGGCTGTCGTTCTTCTGGGGCATCGGCATGAATTTCTTCATGGAGGTGGCCAAGCTGCGTGCGGGTCGGCTGCTATGGAGCGAGCTCGTCGCGCAGTTCGACCCAAAGAACCCGAAATCGCTTTCACTGCGCACGCATTCGCAAACGTCGGGGTGGTCGCTGACTGCTCAGGACGCCTTTAACAACGTCGCTCGAACCTGCGTCGAGGCGATGGCCGCCACCCAGGGACACACCCAATCGCTGCACACCAACGCACTCGACGAGGCGCTCGCATTGCCGACCGACTTCGCGGCTCGCATAGCGCGCAACACCCAGCTGCTGCTGCAGCAAGAGTCTGGTACGACCCGCCCCATCGATCCGTGGGGTGGCTCGTACTACGTCGAATGGCTCACCCATCACCTGGCGACACGCGCACGCTCACATATCCAAGAGATCGCTGAGCACGGGGGCATGGCCCAGGCCATCGACGACGGCATTCCGAAACTGCGTATCGAGGAAGCCGCCGCGCGTACCCAGGCGCGCATCGACTCGGGCCAGCAGACCGTCATCGGTGTGAACAAATACCAGGTTGCCGCCGACGGTAGCGACCACGAGATCGAGGTGCTCAAGGTCGACAACAGCCGGGTGCGTGCCGAGCAGCTTGCCAAGCTTGAGGTCCTGCGCGCTGATCGAGATGACACCGTCACTCAGGCGGCGCTGGCCGAACTGAGCCGTGCCGCGGCCGCCGCTGGGCCCACCGGCGGGGAGGAGCGCCGGACCCACGCCCGAAGGGCAGGCGGCTCGGGGGATAGCACCAGAGCGGACGGGTTGGGCAACAATCTGTTGGCGCTGGCGATCAACGCGGCACGCGCCAAGGCCACGGTTGGTGAGATCTCCGACGCGCTGGAGAAGGTCTACGGCCGCCATCAGGCCGAGATTCGAACCATCGCCG
>DAOUYK010000004.1 GCA_030666145.1 Mycolicibacterium sp.
TGACGAGGGATTCACCTGGTCATTCGCCGGCACGCATCATCTCAAGGGCATCCGTGCAGATGTGAATCTGTTCCGCGCACGCAGGGCTGCGGTCACCTCCTAGTCAAAACTGTTGTGGCACTGTGATTTCGCTAGTAGCACCCGGCATATCTTGAATCATCTTGAGTTCCCGGCGGGCCGAACCGAGGAGCTCGAAGAGCGCCCTCGAACCCTCGCCAGTCTGTGCAGCTAGTGCATCGTCAGCACGATGCGGAAGCGGGCGGCCCCGTTCATCATCTTGTCGTAGGCGGCCTGCGTGTCCGATAGCGGCATCGTCTCGATCGTTGGCCGCACATCTGTCAGCGCCGAGAAGCGAAGCGTGTCCTCCGAGTCCATCGACGTTCCAGACGAGTGGCCCTGAATACTGCTCGACCTGGCTATCAATGTCATCGGCGGGTGCGCCGCAGCCCACGATCGCCAGCAGCGATGGCGCGGTCTGGCTGACGCGTGTGGTGATCTCCTCGGTCAGCTCGTCGATCTCCACGGTCAACAACCGCAACTCCACGTCCAACAACCGCAAGTGATCCACCAGTCGCAACGCCAGTCGGCGGACAAGGCTGTTGTCCTGTTGAGCGCTCAGGTGAGCGGCTACCTTGTCGAATGCGCTGCGACGCTCGATTCGTGCCGGCGGTGTCCAGCCCGGGTCGAGCTCGTGCAGGTGCCAGCGCAGTCTGCAGATGATGCGGGTGCGCTCAGCAACGAGGTCTTCACGATGATCGACCAACAACCGCAGGTCCCGCTCGACACCATCGAGGCGCGCTACCGGTAGGTCGGGTTCGCGCAGCGCGGCTCGGGCAATCGCCAGGGCCGAACGTCAGCTGGGCGCGGGACTTCCAGTTCGACACCACAGTCGATGGCCGCACCATCGAGATGTTGAACATGATCGACGAGTTCACCCGCGAAGCCCTCGCGATCGAAGTCGATCGCTGCATCGACGCAGGCGGCGGATGGTGTCTTGGGTTACCTGGGTCCCACGTCTACTTTCATCACGGATAGCCGTTGACACATATGAACCCTACGGTACATTTCCCGTATGAGTGTTCCACGGCCGTTGAGAGAAATGCCTTGCTTGTGGGAACCCGCGCTGGTGCAGCTGCTGCGCTGGTCTGTGGAGCATGACTTTTTCGCCCGGAGCGCGCAGCGGTATGGCCCCGTGTTTCGGATGAAGAATCCCTTCTACGGCAACGTTGCGGTGTTCACCACCAGTAGCGCAGCCCAGCAGCTTCTGAAGCTTCCGCCTGACACCGCGCACAGCGGGATGGCGATGATGCGCGAGGGGATGGGTTCGCAGGCGGTGGTCCTGCTCAATGAGGACGAGCACCTGCGGATGCGCAAGCTGCTAAGGCCGCCCATGTTGGGCAAGCGGCTCAAACAGTGGGAGTCGTTCATTGAGCAGCGCACGCTGGAGGACATCGCCCGGTGGCCGGTTGGTAAACCGTTCTCGATACGGCCGATCGCCGAGGCGATCACGATGGACGTGATTGCCAAGATCGTGTTTGGGATGCGTGATGCCGCTCGCGGCGACGAACTACGGCAAGCGCTGCCTGCGCTGTACACCCTGGACACTTTGACTGGTCTGGGGTTCATTTACCGGATTGGCAGGTTGGACATAGGGCCCTGGAGTCCATGGGGCCGGTACCGGCGCAAGCGCGATCGTATCGACGAACTGATCTATTCGGAGATCGCGCTGCGCCGTAGGGAATTCGCGGCAGCCGATAAAGCGGGTGACGCCACCGATGAAGGTGAGGGTTTCAGGGACCTACTGTCGGTATTGTTGCAGGCCAGCGATGAGGACGGTCGGCGGCTCAACGATGCCAAGCTGCGCGATCAACTGGTGGCGATGCTGGTAGCCGGGCACGAGACCAGCGCCACCGCGATCGCGTGGGCGGTCGAACGGCTGGTGCACAACCCGCGGGTCCTGAATAAGTTGCTGACCTCACTTGAAGAGGGCGACATCACCTACTTGGACGCGGTGATCCACGAGACGTTGCGCAGCCGCCCGGTCGCCCATGAAGTACCTCGGGTGTTGGCCCAGGATGCGGTGATCGACGGCTGGGCCTTGCCGGCTGGCACAGCGGTGTTGATTGCCATTCCGGTCCTGCATCATGACCCGCAGCTGTATCCCGATCCCGAGGAGTTCCGGCCCGAACGCTTCCTGGCCGGCGGCAACGACCCGGGCGGCAGTGCCTGGCTGCCGTTCGGCGGCGGGGTGCGACGCTGCCCTGGCGCCAATCTCGCCCAACTTGAGATGCGGGTGATCCTGGCGACCATCCTGCGTCACGTGCGGCTGGCGCCTGACCGTCCTAAGCCGGAGAATCCCACGAACTACCACGTGACGACCGTGCCTGACCGCGGTGGGCGGGTGATCGTCACCGAACGCCTCACTATCCCGGCCCCCGACGCGCAGATGGCGTCGTCGTCGTGAAGAACCTGCCGGCCGGGTTGTTACGCGACGCCGCGCGCGTGATCCGCTCAGGCTGGGTGGGGTCTAGCGCCGCTGAACGCCTGCGCGCGACAACTGAGTCGACCATGCCTGGCAGCGACGACCCGACCAGCGTGTTGATCGCCGATGCGGCCTTGCGCCAATTCGAGCTGTTCGGCCTGATGCGCGCCACGATCGAAGACATCGCCCGGCGCGCCCGGGTCGGGAGAGTCACGGTCTACCGGCATTTCCTGGGCAAGGATGGCTTGATTGAGGCCGTCACCCTGCGCGAAGTGCGGAAGTTCCTGGCCGAATTGGACTCGGTGGTCATGGTGCTGGATGACCCTGAGGAAAGGATCGTCGAGGGGTTCGTTTTCACACTGCAGGCCGCACGCCAACACCGGCTGCTTCAGCGGATGATCGACAGCGAGCCAGAAATGGCGCTGCCCTGGCTGACCACCCAGGGCGCCTCACTCATCGCCGCGGCCACCGAGTACCTCGCGGCCCACATGGCCCGTGACCTCGACGACGATCGTGGGGGACCCGAACTGCTGGAGACCGCCGAGATTGTTGTCCGGTTGATCGTGTCATTCCTGTTGACCCCCAAGGTCGGCATCGACCTTAACGATGACGCGCGCGCGCGGGCCTTCGCCCGACGCTACTTGCGCCCAATGCTGGCTGCCTCCGATGGCACTCTCACACCCAAACAGGACCAGCGCCAGTGACCAGCCCCACCGGTTGCGTGCTATCCCGTCGCTACGAGATGAGAAGGGTCTGGGGATGACTGCTGTGCAATTCAAAGATTCGCTTGTCGTGATTACCGGTGCCGGTAACGGTATCGGAGCAGCAACGGCTCGGCGATACGCTCAGCTCGGGGCCACTGTCGTCGCAACCGATATCGACGAATCTGCTGCGCACGCCACCATGGATGCGTGTCGCGGTAAGGGCGGGAAGGCCTATGCCTATCGCTGCGATGTCGCCGATGCCGCTGAGGTGCAGGAACTGGCTAACCGAGTCGACGCCGACTTGGGGCCGGTGTCGATCCTCGTCAACAACGCCGGGGTTGGCGTGGGTGGCGCATTCCTGGACGGCTCATTAGACGACTGGACATGGTTGCGGTCGATCAACCTCGATGGTGTCGTGCACGGTTGCCACGTGTTCGGGTCGGCGATGGTCAAGCGGGGCCGCGGACACGTGGTCAACATTGCCTCCGGCGCCGGATATGTTCCCAGTAGACGCATGGCCACCTACTGTGCGTCCAAGGCAGCAGTAGTCATGTTGTCGAAGTGTGTGCGCGCCGACTGGGCTGGCACCGGAGTCGGTGTCAGTGTGATCTGCCCCGGTGTGATCAACACTTCGATCCTTGACCGAACACGGTTGCGCGGCAACACAACCAACGAGCGCAGAAGGATGGCTCGAGTGTTCAGCAACAGTCACCCGCCGGATGCGGTCGCCAAAGCCGTTGTGGGCGCCGTCCAGCACAACCGATCGATGGTGTCGGTTGGTATCGAAGCTCAACTGCTCTATCAGGCGGTGCGCGTCTTGCCCACGCCCCTCCATACCCTCATAGCCCGTTTATGACCGCCGGAACGGCCCGGCCATCGAATGCCCGGATAGGTAGTCCGGGCATCCCAAGTCGATCATTTCCGGGATTGGTCAGCAACCAACAAATCGGAGGAACCGCATGACCGATACGGAAGCAGCTGACCATGAAATCATCGTCGTCGGAGCCGGCTTCGCCGGCATCGGTGTCGCCATCAAACTCCACCAGGCCGGCTTCACCGATTACCTCATTCTGGACGACGCCGACGGCGCCGGAGGCACCTGGCACTGGAACACCTACCCCGGTGTGGCCGTGGACATCCCGTCCTACAGCTACCAATTCTCCTTCGAACAACGTTCCAACTGGTCCCGCAGCTATGCCCCCGGCGCGGAACTGAAAGCCTATGCCGAGCACTGTGTCGACAAATATCAGCTTCGTAGTCGAATCCGGTTCGGCACCATCATCGTTAGCGCCGTATTCGATGAGGCCAGCACACTGTGGCGACTGAGGACCTCGGCCGGCGAGCAACTCACCGCCACCTACCTCGTTGGTGCGACGGGCGCGCTCACCAGGCCCAAAGTGCCCGACATTGCCGGCCTCCCTGACTTCGGCGGGGTCATCATGCACACTGCACGATGGAACCACGACCACACACTGCGCGGCACACGAGTGGGCATCATCGGCACCGGAGCCTCAGCGGTCCAGGTGATCCCGGCCATCGCTCCCGACGTCGATACACTGACTGTCTTCCAGCGCACTCCGATCTGGTGTCTACCCAAGCTCGACATCGCCATACCACCTACGGCTCGCTTGCTGCTCAGCCGCATCCCCGGCAGCCGATCCGCAGCGCGGCTGGCCAGTCAGGCGTTCGTCGAGGCCACCTTCCCTATCGCCGCCCATTACCACACCTCGCTGAAGATGGGCGTGCTCGGCGAGAAAATCGGCCGCGCCCATCTGCGTCGGCAGGTTCGCGATCCGATCGTGCGAGACCATCTCACTCCCCGCTATGGGCTCGGCTGTAAACGCCCAAGCTTTCACAACACCTACCTGGCGACCTTCAACCGGGCCAACGTCGCATTGGAAACGAACCCGATCACGCATATCAGCGCCCACGGGATCCACACCGCCGACGGTGCGACTCACAATATTGACGCCCTCATCTTGGCTACCGGCTTCAAGGTGATGGAGTCCGGGAACATGCCGACGTTCACATTGACCGGCCGTCGTGGGGTGGTGCTCGAAGATTGGTGGAACACGAACCGCCTGCAAGCCTACGAGGGCGTCACTGTTCCCGGGTTCCCAAACTTCTTCACAATCATGGGCCCCTACGGGTACAACGGCTCCTCGTACTTCAACCTGATCGAAGCCCAATCGACCCACATCCTGCGCTGCCTCAAACACGCCCGCAACCGCCGCAGCCAATACGTGGAAGTCACCAGAGAGGCCAACGACCGCTACTTCGCGGAAATGCTTTCCCGCCAACACCGCCAAATCTTCTGGCAAGACAGCTGCGCCACAGCCCGCAGTTACTACTTCGACAAACACGGCGACGTCCCGCTACGCCCGACCACAACCCTTGAAGCAGCTTGGCGCAGCAGCCGGTTCAATCTCGACGACTACACCTTCACTGGAAGTACTCCAAATTTGGTGTAAGTGGCCTGACACGCCGTTCTGAGAACGGTGGAAAGGCTCATGATGACCGAAACGATGGGGGCTGTGACAGCTGCAGCATCGCGCTCGTTTCGGTGCCGCGGTCCGACGTCAGGCGCACCCGAGCACCTTCGGTCTGGCTGGCGCGGCCATCGCCATCGCTCGCAATAGTGGCTTGGCGGTGGTGCGGGCCTTCGAGGCGCCATTCGTATCTACCGGGGGCGTCATCGCGAAGGTGGTTGTCGACATTTCGGTTGAACCGGATTTGGATTTGGATTTGGATTTGGAAAAGGAACTGGCACTGGCTTTTTCAAAGGACTACATCCGCGAGGTGACGTCTTCCATTCGGTGTCCGGAATTTAGTGGTGTGGTTTTGACCTTGACGGCCCCGACAACGGACGGTTACCGCCGGACTGCCGCAGCCGACCCCACTTCCGAACGGCCGTCACGGATCTAAACAATCGGGACGGCTCATTTCCTGTCTCGCGATGGGGAGGTTTCCGTCTGCCAACTGCGAAAGGGCGGTGGTGATTCATGCGGCGTCAGCTGAGATGATGGGTGCACTCGATGATGATGTTGGCATCTCGTTCGGCGTCGGTGATCGTCGTTTTCCACGACGAGACGCTGATCCGTATTGCCTGTGCGCCGTGCCACTGGGTGGTACCGCACCAGATCCGCCCGTCGTGCTGAATCTCTGCCGCGAGCGCTGCCGTCGATTCAGGTGACCGGTACCGGACCAGCACCTGGTTGAGAACAACGTCGTTGAGCACTTAGAAGCCCTCGACTTGTTGCAGCCTGTCGGCGATCAACGCCGCGCAGTCAGACGCTTGTTGCACCATCGCCGCGAGGCCCGACCGCCCGAGAGTGCGAAGCACGGCCCACACTTCGATTTGGCGGGCGCGCTGGGACGACTGAGGCGTATGATGCATCGCCTCGAAGTCGTCGCCGGGAGGCAGGTAGGCGGCGGTCGCCGAGAACGTGCGCCGGAGTGCGCCCTTGCGTTGGACGAACGCTATCCACAGTCGTGGGTGACGTTGAGCCACTTATGGCCATCGGTTGCCAGTGAGTCGGCGCGATGCAGTCCGGACACGAGGTGCTGGCGAGTGGGTTCGGCGAGTGCCCAGAGCCCGAAGGCGCCGTCGACGTGGAGCCAGCCGTCGCGTTGGGCCACCCACTCGGCGAGCTCGTTGAGCGGGTCGAAGGCGCCGGTGTTGACTTCGCCGGCTTGGCCGCACACGAGGATCGGGCCGTCGGACGAATCGAGGTCAGGGAGCAGCTCCGCCCGGAGCCGACCTTGGTCGTCGGACGGCACCTCGATGACCCGCTCGCGGCCCAGGCCGGTCAACCCGAGCGACTTACGCAGGGTTGAGTGCGCTTGCTCGCCGATGACAACCTGGATTGGTGGTGCCCCGAACAGGCCGTCGCGCTGAACGTCCCAGCCAGCGGCGATGAGCAAGGCGTCGCGGGAGGCCGCGATGCAGCTCGCGTTCGCGACGGTCGCTCCGGTGACGTATATGACCTCGGTGTCGTTGGCGAGGCCGAACAGATCGATCAGCCAGCGGCGCGTGACGTCGTGCAGCCGGGTCGCGATCGGCGACATTGCCGGGAGCCCGGCGTTCTGGTCCCAGGCGTTCGTTAGGAACGATGCGGCAAGTGCGGCGGGGTAGGTAGCGCCCGTGACGAAACCGTAAAAGTGGGCACCAGTCGACCCCATAGCGGCAAGGCCACCGAGTTCGGCGAGCAGTTCGATGGTTTAGGCTGCGTCGAGCCCTTGGTTCGGAAGTGCCTCGTTGAAGCGAGTGAGGGCAGCGACGGCCTGTGGTGTCGGTGTGGTGTCGCGGTCGTCGATCCCGGCGGCGAATTCGATCGCACGGTCGGCGGCGGTGCTGAGCAAGTCGAGATCGGTGCGCATGGTGTCATAGTCGCCGAGGCGGGCTGGTTGCCGCTAGGTGTTTCCACACCCGCGTCGTTAGGCAAGCACCAGAATCTCTAGCTCCTCTGTCAAGCAGCGACGGATGGTGACTGCTTTTGGTCGGCGAGCATGGCGCGGTAGACGACGTCGGAGAGTCGGCGTTTGAGGATGCGTAGGGCTTCTATGCTGCCGTCGCCGCTGTTCTTGGGTCGGTCGAGGAGTTGTCGTGCGGGTGGGTGAAAGCGGGCTTGGGTGATCGCGATGCGGTGGATTGCGGCGTTGAGTTGCCGGTTGCCGGTGCGTGAGAGGCGATGCCGCTGCTTGTTTGATGACCACACCGTTAACGGCGCGGTGCCGTTGTGACGGGCGTAAGCGTCCTTGGAACGGAACCGATTCGTCCCGGCTGTTTCGCCGAGGATCTTTGCCGAAGGTCGGGCCGCTCCGGCGGCTGGCAGCAATCCGACCAACCCGATGCGACCGACTCCGCCGACTGGTTCGGCGGCCGACTTCCAGATGATTGGTTCACCGGCGACGCCGAGGTCATCGTCGACCGTGAGGAGATCACCGTGATCGGTCGGCTACCGGACCCCGACAGCGCGGACGGTCGCGACAGTGAAGCCCGAGCGGCGGGCCGGGCGGCGCGGTTCCGTGAACAGACACGCACCGAAAGCATGCGAATCGCCGACGAAGCCGAGGCGCGGTACGGTCGCAAGGTTGCCTGGGGCGTGGACATTGCAGCGGTCGGCGCTGGAGGTTCCCCGGAACGGATCTTGTTCACTCACATGGCGGTACCAGTGATGACCCGCCTGCGGCAGCCGGAGCGTCAGGTGCTTGACACCCTGGTGGACGCCGGTGTCGCTCGGTCCCGCTCCGACGCGCTCGCATGGTCGGTCCGGCTCGTCGGCGAGCACGCCGAAGAGTGGCTCACCAAGCTACGCAGCGCCATGAGTAACGTCGACGATCTGCGCGCGGAGGCCCCGCAGTTCTAATCGGGTGCAATCAGGCCTGAATCATCGCCCAGTACTGGCCGCGGCGGGTCAGAAGCTCGGCGTGGCTGCCCCGTTCCACGATCCTGCCTTCCTCCATCACCAGGATGATGTCGGCATCGCGGATCGTCGAAAGCCTGTGCGCGACGATGAAACTCGTGCGGTCACGGCGCAGGCGGCCCATCGCGTGCTGAATCAGAACCTCGGTTCTGGTATCCACTGAGCTGGTGGCCTCGTCGAGTATCAACAGCTGGGGCCGGGCCAGCACGGCGCGGGCGATCGTGATGAGTTGCTTCTCGCCGGCGCTGATGTTCGTTCCGCCGTCGTTGACGAGGGTGTGATAGCCGTGAGGCAGCGTCTGAACGAAGCGGTCTACGTAGGCCGTCTTGGCCGCCTCTATCACCTCCTCGCTCGTGGCATCCGGACGCCCGTAGGCGATGTTGTCGTACACCGTTCCGGCGAATAGCCAGCTGTCCTGCAGCACCATCCCGATGCGCGAACGCAGTGAATCGCGGCTTATCGACGAGATGTCCACCCCGTCGAGCAGGATCCGTCCCGCGTCAACGTCGTAGAACCGCATCAGCAGATTCACCAGCGTCGTCTTGCCTGCACCGGTCGGGCCGACGATCGCCACCGTGCTGCCCGGCTCAGCGACCAGGGACAGATCCTCGATGACCGGGGTGTCGGACACATAGCTGAACCAGACGTGCTCGAACTCGACCCGCCCGCTTCGCTGAAGGTCGGCTTCAGGCAGCGCCTCCGGCGGATCCGGTGGTTCTTCCTGGGCATCGAGCAGCTCGAATACTCTTTCGGCGCTTGCGATCCCGGACTGCATGGTGTTGTACATCCCGGCAATCTGGGTGAGGGGCTGGTTGAACTGGCGGACGTATTGGATGAACGCCTGGATGCTGCCAAGGGTGATCTGGCCCGTGGCGACCTGCAGTCCGCCGACGACGGCGACCGCCACATAGCTGAGGTTGGCGATGAAGATCGTCGCCGGCGACACCAGGCCGGACAGGAATTGGGCTCCGAAGCTCGCCTGGTAGACGTCCTTGTTCAGCTCACCGAACTGATCCTCGGCATGCGCCCGGTGCCCGAAGGTCTTGACCACGCTGAAGCCGCTGTAGGTCTCCTCGATGTGCGCGTTGAGCCGGCCGGTGTTGCGCCACTGGTCGACGAATAGTTTCTGGGAGCGCCGTGCGATCGAGCGGGTGACCCACAGCGACAGCGGCAGGGTAATCACGGTGAGCAACGTCAGCAACGGGGAGATCGTCAACATCATCACCAACACTGCGAACACCGTCAGAACCGCGGACAGCAACTGGGTGATCGCCATTGACAAGGACGTGTGCACGTTGTCGACATCGTTGGTCAACCGACTGAGCACCTCGCCGCGTTGCCGCGAATCGAAGTACCGCAGGGGCAGCCGGTGCACTTTGTCCTCAACTTCGGACCGCAACGCCACCATGGTCCGCTGCACGACGACGTTCAGCAATCGGGCTTGCAACCAGACCAACAGGGCGGCAACCAGGTACAGCGCCAGCGCTAGTGCAAGGGTGCGCCCGATGGCTTCGAAGTTGACGCCCTGACCGGGTATTACGTTCATGCCTGAGAGCAGGTCGGCGAAACTATCTTCGCCGCGGTCCCGTGCAGCTTCGACGGCCTGCTCTTTGGATATCCCCGCTGGTAACTGCCGACCGATCACACCGTTGAACAGCAGATCGGTGGCATGGCCGAGGATGCGCGGCACGAGCACCCCGAGGGCGATCCCGCCGAAGCCGAGCAGCATCACCGCGATCGTCAGCCCACGCTGGGGAACGAGCCGTTTGAGCAGACGGAACGCCGATACCTTGAACTCGCGCGACCGAACGTGCGACGGTTCGGGCATCCGCACCCCTCGCGTCAATGGCTCACTCATGATTGCTCGGCACTGACTGACTGGGATTCTGCGAACTCCTGGTATGCGCCGCAGGTGTGGAGCAGCTGATGATGGGTTCCGGTTCCAACGACCTGACCGCCGTCGATGACCGCGATCTGATCAGCCTCTGCCACGGTCGAAATACGCTGCGAGACAATGATCACCGTGGCTGTAGCCGATACCCCGCGCAGAGCGGCGCGAATACGCGCATCGGTGTGCACGTCGAGAGCCGAGAACGCGTCGTCGAAGAGGTAGATCGCTGGACGGCGGATGACAGCACGGGCGATCGCCAAGCGCTGGCGCTGCCCACCGGAAAAATTCATCCCGCCCTGCGCAACCCGCATCTCTAACCCGTCGGGGTGGGCGCCGACGAAGTCATCGGCCGCGGCTACCCGTAGCGCGTCCCACATATCATCTTCTCCCGCATCGGCTTTGCCGTAGCGCAAGTTGTCGGCGACCGTGCCGGAGAACAGGTAGCCGCGCTGGGGAACCAACCCAATGGCCGACCATAGTCGTTCGATATCGAAGTCGCGCACGTCGATTCCGTCCACACTGACTGAACCGCCAGTCACGTCGTACAGCCGGCAGATCAACGACAACAGCGTCGTCTTGCCCGACCCAGTGGATCCGACGATCGCGCTCGTTGTGCCGGGTCGAGCCGTCAATGAGACATCCTGAAGCACAGGACGATCGGCACCGATGTAGCTGAAAGTCGCTGAATCCAAACGAATTTCGCCGGATACGGTCTGCGGTAACACCGCTTCCGGACCGCTGGTGATCGCGGGCTCGGTGGAGAGCACCTCGGTGATCCGCTCCGCGCACACTGATGCGCGCGGGACGATCACCAAAATGAACGTTGCCATCAGCACGGCGGTCAGTATCTGCATGAAGTACGACAGGAAGGCGATCAGCGAACCGACCTGCATTTGGCCCGAATCGATCCGGAGGCCGCCGAACCAGATCAACATCACACTGGACACATTGATCACCAGGGTGGTCACCGGCAGCATCAGCGCCTGCCATCGGCCAGCCTCTAGCGCGGTGTCGGCCAGCGCCCGATTGGTCTCGGCGAATCGCATACGCTCGAACGGCTCCCGCGCGAACGCCCGCACCACCCTTAGGCCGGCGAGCTGCTCGCGCATCACGCGGTTGATCCCGTCGATCTGGCGTTGCAGCCGTCGAAAGATCGGCAGCAGGTGCGACACGATCCAATAGTTGGTGATCGCGAGCAGCGGCACGCTGACAACCAACAGCCACGACAGGCCCGCATTCAGGCGGACAGCCATGAAGATGCCACCGACGCACATGATCGGGGCGGTGATCAGCATCGTGCAAGTGATCTGCACCAACAGCTGAATCTGCTGGACATCGTTGGTGGTGCGGGTCAGCAGCGACGGGGCCCCGAAGCGTGCGGTCTCCGCGGCCGACAAGCCGGTGACATGGTGAAAGATCGCTGAACGCAGGTCCCGGCCGACGCCCATGCTCGCCCGTGATCCGAAGTAGACCGCTCCCACCGCGCACACCACCTGCAGTGCGGTGACCGCCAGCATCACAAGCCCGAGCTCGACGATGCGAGGCAGATCGCCCTGTGCGACTCCGTCGTCGATGATCGCAGCATTGATCGTCGGCAGGTACAGCGTCGCCAGTGTGCTGATCACTTGGAACACCGCAACCACCGCAAGCAACAGCCGATACGGCCGCACGTGTCGACGGAGCAGCCCCCAGAGCATCCCGTTACCTTCGCATACCCGCCTGGGTTGACGCGTGTTCGGCTGCCCCACCTGAGAATTCCTTAAATGAGCAGGTCAATCGGCATGTCGGTGGTTGACGTGTGGGGCTGACGCTACAGTGCATGGCGTGACACCCAGCACGTCAGCGCATGCTGCCTTTACTCCCCATGTACGCGGGGCGCTGGCCCTTGCGGCTGTGACCATGCTCCCGATTCTTGCCGGGTGCTCCGAGCAGCCGAACTCGCCAGAGGTGCCGACCACCAATACCCCTCAGCAGTCGGTCTCGCACGGGCCATTCTTCCCGGAGTGTGGGGGAGTCAGTGACGAGGAAGTAATCAATCAGACGCAGATATCCAGCCTGGTCAACACCGCCCGGACCTCGGTGGGGTGCCAGTGGCTATCAGGTGGCAGCATCGTTGGCCCGCACTTTTCCTTCACCTGGTTCCGCGGTAGCCCCATTGGTCGGGAACGCAAGACGATGGAACTGTCTCGTACGAGTGTGGAGGACATCAGTATCGAGGGCCACGACGGCTTCATGGGAATCAACGAGGACCCGACAGTCGGCGTGAACCTCTGCGAGGTCGGCATCCAGTTCGGAGACGATTTCATCGAATGGTCGATCAGTTACTCGAACGAACCATTCCCGGACACGTGCGGAGTCGCCAAGGAATTGACCCGCCAATCGATTGTGAACTCCAGATGAGCGCCCCCCGCACGCTGGCCCGCCGCGCTCTGGTCGGTGCGACCGCCGCGTTGACCGGCCTGGTCATGCTTACCGGTTGCACGCAGACGGTCGACGGTGTCGCGGCAAAATCGGGTTCAGGAGAGGTGCCCCGCAACAATGACTCTCAGCGGCGGTACCCCAACCTGCTCAAGGAATGCGATGTCCTGACCGAGGACGTTCTGGCCGAGACCGTTGGTGCCGACCCTCTGGACATCCAGAGCACGTTCGTCGGCGCGGTGTGTCGGTGGCAGGCGGCCAATCCAGCTGGGCTTGTCGACATCACCCGCTTCTGGTTCGAGCTGGGGAGCCTGGACAACGAGCGCAAGGTCTCCGAGGAGCTGGGGTATCAGATCGAAAATCGTTCTATCGCAGGTATTACCTCGTTCGTGATGCGCCCCGAGGATCCGAACGGAGCGTGTGGAGTGGCCAGCGATGCTGTGGGGGTAGTGGGTTGGTGGGTCAACCCACAGTCACCGGGTATCGATGCCTGCTCAATGGCGGTCAAGCTCATGGAGTTGACTCTGGCCACGCGGGCTTAGCGGGCCCGATCCTTGCGCACTCCCAGCCTGTTGCGCGCTCTCAGCGTGCGATGTGGAAGGCGGCCAGCTCAGCACTGCCCAATGCCAACTGATCCCACGGCTGGGGGGTCCGTAGAAGTGCGATCGACGAGGTCGGGAACTTCGTCGCGATTTCTTGGGCGATAGCACTATTGCGGGTCTCGTTGTTGGCCAGGTTGAGGGCCAGCGATGACATTACGGGCTCGTGACCGACCACGAGCAGTGTCCTGATGTCTCCGGTGAAAAGCGATTGCACCCTGTGGATCTCGTCGATGACGGCGCCGGGTGTCGATTCGTAGATGCCATCCACGTGCTGCACCGGCGCGGTGATCCCGGTGCATTGCAGAGTCTGCCGGGTGCGGGTCGCTGTCGAGCACAGAACTGCGTCGACTGCGCCGGCGCCGGTCAGGTTTGCCCTGATCCAGTCACCGGCCAGCGCGGCTTCCTGAATACCTCGGGCTGCCAGTGGGCGGTCATGGTCGGCGACGCCGTACAGATAGTCCGATTTGGCGTGTCGAAGCAGAACCAGCGTGCGATGCCTATTGCCCGTTGGAATGTTGGGGCTCACCCCGATAACGGTAGGGCATGCCGGTGCACTTCCCCGGAGTTGTCGGCGGGCCGCCTTACACTCGCGGTGCCATGGCAAATGGCCCGTGAATGGGTGGGGAAGGAGGGCTTGAGATGCGGTTTCTGCACACTGCCGACTGGCAACTCGGAATGACGCGCCACTTCCTCAACGGGGAGGCGCAACCGAGGTATTCGGCCGCGCGTCGCACCGCCGTCGCTGCTCTGGGCCCGCTTGCCGGCGACCTCGGCGCCGAGTTCGTGGTCGTCGCCGGTGATGTCTTCGAGCACAACCAGCTCGCTCCCCGCGACGTCAGCCAGTCGCTGGAGGCAATGCGCGGCATCGAGGTGCCGGTGTACCTACTTCCCGGCAACCACGACCCGCTGGACGCTTCGTCGGTGTACACCAGCGCGCTGTTTCGCGCCGAACGACCCGACAACGTGGTCGTGCTCGATCGACCAGGAATCCACGAGGTGCGGCCGGGGCTGCAGCTCGTGGCAGCGCCGTGGTACTCAAAGGCGCCGACCGCCGATCTCGTTGGTGAAGTTGTCGGTGTCCTTGACGGCCTCGATGCTTCACCGGCCGATGAGCTCACCCGCATCGTCGTCGGCCATGGAGCGGTCGACATCCTCGTTCCCGACCAGGACCGTGCGTCGCTGATCCGGCTCGCAGCACTTGAGGCCGCTATCGCCCGCCGCGCGGTGCATTATGTCGCGCTGGGAGATAAGCACTCCCGGATGGGAGTGGGCTCCACCGGCCGGATTTGGTACTCGGGCTCGCCGGAGGTGACGAACTACGACGATATCGAGCCGGACCCTGGGCAGGTGCTCGTTGTCGATATCGACGAATCCGATCCGCGGCGATCCGTACAGGTGGACGCCCGCCGCATCGGTGGCTGGCGGTTCGTCTCGCTGTGCCACGCGGTGGACGACGGTCGCGACATCGCCGACCTCGATATCAATCTCGACCTGATGCCCGAGAAAGAACGCACAGTGATTCGGTTGGGTCTCACAGGTTCACTCACCGTCACCGACAGGGCCGCGCTGGATGCTTGTCTGGACCGTTACGCGCGTCTGTTCGCGGCACTCGTTCCGTGGGACGCGCGGACCGATGTCGCCGTGCTGCCCGCCGACGGCGAGTTTGACGATCTTGGTATTGGAGGGTTCGCCGCGGCCGCTGTGGACGAACTGGTGGCGACTGCGCGTTCGACCGATGATGACGCCGACGACGCGCGGGCTGCACTGGCTCTGCTACTACGGCTCGCTGACGGGGGTGCGGCATGAAGTTGCACCGACTGACCCTGACGAACTACCGCGGTATCACCCACCGCGACATCGAGTTCCCCGACCACGGCGTCGTCATCGTCAGCGGGCCCAACGAGACCGGTAAGACCTCGATGCTGGAGGCGCTTGACCTGCTGCTGCAGGCTAAGGATCGATCCGCTAAGAAGGAGGTCAAACGGGTCAAACCCACCCACGCCGATGTCGGCGCCGAAGTGACAGCTGAGATTTCCACCGGCCCCTACCGATTTGTGTACCGCAAGCGTTTTCACAAGCGCGCCGAGACGGAGCTGACGCTGCTGGCGCCACGGCGCGAGCAGCTCACCGGTGACGAAGCCCACGAACGGGTGTGGGCCATGCTCAGCGAAAGCGTCGACCTCGATCTTTGGCAGGCACAGCGGGTGCTGCAGTCCGCGCCGACCTCGGCCCCCGACCTTTCGGGATGCAACGCGCTGTCCCGGGCGCTCGACGTGGTGGCCGGTGAAGTCGACGACGCCGCTGATCCGTTGGCTGGCAGCTGTGGGAGTGTTGACGCTCTGCTGATCGACCGGATCGCTGAGGAGTACCGGCGCTACTTCACCGCGACGGGGCGGCCGACCGGGGAATGGGCTGCCGCGATCGGCAGGCTGCAGTCCACCGACGAGGACGTGGCCCGGTGCGCCGCGGCAATCGCCGCGGTTGACGAGGCGGTCCGAACCCACTGCACCCTCACCGATGAGCTGGCGACATTAGCCGACGAAAACACTCGGGCCGCCGAGCGACTCACGATCGCGCGCACGGCCGCCCAGTCGGTCGCCAACATCAGGGGTGAGCTCGACCAGGCCGTCGTTGTTGCCGATGCGGCGAAGTCGACGCTCTCCGCGTCGATGGCGGCCCTCACCGAGCGGCGCCGCTCACGCGCAGATATCGACGGGCGGGTTGCGGCGACCGCGGGCCTGGAAACCGCCTCCGACGAAGCGGCAGTTGAATTGGCGACCGCCGGTGAGGCGCAGGTGGCTGCCGACGAGGCTGCCGGGCAGGCGCGGTCAGCGCTTGAGGCTGGCCAGGCCCGCGTCGAGGCGGCCCGTGGCGCTGTGCAGCGATTGACAGATGGGGCCCTGGTCGAGCGTCTCACCAGTCGAATCAGCGCAATTGAGTCCCATCAACGTGCCCTCGATGTGGTTCAGCGCGACCTTGCGGCGAGCACGCTTACCGATGAGAGGATGCAGACCATCGAGGATGCCGCGGGCGTGCTCAGCCGCGCCGTCGCCGCCGCCGAACAAGCCTCGCCCCATGTCGAGCTGGTCGCCGAGGCCGATCTGGAGCTGCGGATCGGCGGCGAGCCCATCACCTTGCGCCCCGGTGCTGCATGGTCCGCGGCCCTCAGCGGACCGGCGGGGATCGAGGTTCCCGGTGTGCTTTCTGTACAGGTGACGCCCGGCGCCTCAGCCGTCACCACCGCAGCGGCGCTCGACACCGCCCAGGCGGCGCTATCGGAGGCTCTGCAGCAAGCGGGCGCGCCCGATGTCTCCGCAGCACGCGCATTGCAGGAGCGCCGGCGCGACCTGCTCAACACCGGTGAGCGGTTGCGGGGGATTCTCGATGCGCTGGCCGGGGAGGGTGATGTCGATGACCTGCGGTCGCAGCTGTCTGAGCTGCGCTCCGGCCTGCCCATTGATGATGGTTTATGTAACTCCGCGACAGCATCACCGCAGGAGCCCGCTGAACTACGCGCCGAACTCGGCGCCGCCAGCACCGGGCACCAGCAGGCCGTGCGGGATTGCGAAACGCACCGTAGGCTCGCCGAAGAGGCGGCCAAGTTGCACTCCGAGCGTGGGGTTCGGGCGGCCCGCGCCAAAGAGAAGTGGCAGGCCGCCCAGGATGAGTTGACCCTGGCAGGGCAGCGTCTGGACGCCGAACGCGGGGCCGCCAGCGACGACCAGCTGGCCATTAAGGCCGAAGCTGACGCCGAAACGTCGACAAAGGCCGCCGAGCTCGTTGCGTCACTCGGTAACGAACTGGCCCGCCACCACCCAGAACTCGTGACCGCAGAGCTCGCGGACGCAGAGCGTGACGCCGTCGGCGTTCAGCAGCGACATGACCAGGCCGCCGCGGCGTTGCGTGAGGTCGCTATTCAGCTGAATGTGTACGGGACTGAGGGGCGCAAAGGCAGGCTGGACGCCGCCGAGGCCGACCACCAGCATGCCGCAGAGCAGTTCGCGCGAGTGCAGCGCCGAGCCCGAGCCGCGCGTCTGCTGAGCACAGTCATGGGTCGTCACCGTCAGGCAATGCGGCAGCGTTACGTCGACCCGTTCCGTAGTGAGTTGGAACGGTTGGGGCGCCTGGTCTTCGGCGAGACCTTTGAGGTGGACGTCGACAGCCAGTTGCGCATTGGACATCGCACGTTGTCGGGTCGCACAGTGCCTTACGAGTCGCTATCCGGGGGAGCCAAGGAGCAGCTGGGGATTGTCGCAAGGTTGGCCGGCGCCGCCCTGGTTGCCAAGGAGGACGCCGTGCCGGTCGTGATCGATGACGCACTCGGCTTCACCGATACCGAACGCCTAACGAAGATGGCCGAGGTATTCGACACGGTCGCAAGCGACAGCCAGGTCATCATCCTGACGTGTAGTCCACAGCGCTATGCGGGAGTCCGCTGCGCCCAGCACATCGAGTTTGCCGCAAACGGATCTGGCTGACTCCCCGCAACCGGTGCGCGTTTAGACTGCCGGTCGTGGACGCCGATTACGTCGTCGTGGGGACTGGTTCTGCCGGCGCTGTCGTGGCCAACCGTCTCAGCGCCGATCCCTCTGTGCAGGTTGTCGTTCTTGAGGCGGGTAAGCGGGACAGGAATAAGTTCGTTCACATCCCCGCCGCGTTCGCCCAACTCATGCGCGGCCCGCTCGACTGGGATTATCTGACGGAGCCGCAGCCTGGTCTGGGCGGGCGCCGAATTTACTGGCCTCGGGGCAAGATGCTCGGCGGCTCGTCCTCGATGAACGCGATGATGTGGGTGCGCGGGTTTGCCGCCGACTACGACGATTGGGGTGAGCATGCCGGCGAGCAGTGGGATTACGCTCACCTCCAACCGTACCTGCGCGGCATCGAATCGGGCCCACTCGTCATCTCGCGCCAGCGCAGCCCGCGCGCTGCAACAGCTGATTGGCTCACCGCGGCACAGCAATGCGGTTATCGCATAGAGGCGCCGAATCAGGATGAGCCGCAAGGATTTTGCGAGACGCTGGTGACGCAGCGGCGGGGCGCCAGATGGAGCGCCGCCGACGCTTATCTCAAGCCGATCCGCACACGCAAGAACCTGACAGTGCTGACCGAGGCCACGGCGACTCGGGTGGTGTTTGCCGGCGACCGCGCGATCGGCGTCGAGTTCGACAGCAAGGGCGGCCGTGCCGTGGCCACCGCTCGCCGCGAGGTGGTGCTGTGCGCTGGGGCGATCAACTCCCCACAGCTGCTGATGCTCTCCGGAATCGGTGACCGCGACCAGCTCGCCATGCATGGGATCGACAGCATCGCGCACTCGCCGGAGGTGGGTGCCAACCTGCTCGACCACCTCGTCGTTCCGTTGGGGTTCGACGTGCCCTACGACTCGCTGTTCGATGCGCAGAAACTGCCTGAACTGCTGAACTACCTCGTGCGCCGGCGGGGCATGCTCACCTCGAATGTGGGAGAGGCCTACGGCTTCGTCAAGAGTAGACAAGATCTCGAGCTGCCGGATCTCGAGCTGATCTTCGCTCCCGCACCATATTTCGATGAGGGAATCGGGGACCCCTACGTCGGCCACGCGGTGGTGATGGGTCCGATCCTGCTCAAGCCGCAGAGTCGCGGAACGATCACGCTGCGCACTGCTGACCCCTATGACAAGCCGCTGATCGACCCTCGATACCTCACCGACGATGCCGGGGCTGATCGCGACGCGTTGATGGCGGGACTACGCATGTGTACAGAGATCGCCCACGCGTCGGCGCTGCGGGGCACCGTCGGCCGAGTCGCCCGTCCGCTGCAGGCCCACAAGCTCAACGAGGAAACTCTATCCAGAGCACTGGAGTGTCTGTCGCACACGCTGTACCACCCAGTCGGTACATGCCGGATGGGCAGCGACGATGCCAGCGTCGTCGATCCGCAACTGCGGGTCCGCGGCGTAACAGCGCTGCGGGTAGCAGATGCATCGGCGATGCCGACGATCATCCGAGGCCACACGCATGCACCCAGCGTGCTGATCGGCGAGAAGGCCGCCAACCTCATCCGGCGCAGCTGACCGCGACCCTCGGCTGTCTGCAGGCCGATCCGGCGAAATCTTGGGCGTATTCTGTGCGCGCTCGGCGCCGTAGAGCGCTCAGAAGCTGTCATGGGCCTCTCGGAAATTGTCATGCAACTCTCAGGATCCGCCATGCACAATGAAGGCAATGACGATGAACGCTTCGCGTCGCCGTACGCATGACAAGCTGGCCGCGCTGGCCGGCGTGCGTCCGGTCCGCAGACCGATCCTCCGCGGCGGCGAAGACGAGTTCGACCTCTACTACGTGCGTACCGGTCGCAAATCCACTCGACCGCTGGTCATCATCCCCGGTGGCCCGGGTGCAGCATCGGTAGCGCTCTACCGAGCGCTTCGACGGCGTGCCACGCTCAACGGCCTCGACATCATCATGGTCGAGCACCGCGGGGTGGGATTGTCTCGTCACGACGACGCCGGCGCAGATTTGCCTCCGGAGGCACTCAGCATCGACATGGTCGTCGACGACATCGCTGCTGTGCTGGAGGACGCCGGAGTCGATCGGGCTGTCGTCTACGGCGCGTCGTATGGCAGCTACCTGGCAGCCGGTCTCGGCGTTCGTCACCCGGCGCGGGTACACACAATGGTGCTCGATTCACCACTGCTCTCCGCCGACGATATCGACGATGTCCGAGCACAGATACGGCGGGTGTTGTGGGACGGTGCGGTCCCCGGCAGCGCCGACCTGGCGGCTAAGGTACGGCGCCTCGTCGCCGACGGCGTCCTTACACCGACCGACGTGCTGCCCGCCGCGGACATGTTCGGCATCGCCGGCCCTGATGTGCTGCGACTTCAGCTGGATCTCCTACTGGCCGGTCACGACTGGTTGTGGACAGCTGTGGGTCTGGGAACCAGGCTGCTGCTCGAACGCCAGACCGCATACCATCACGAACCCGACCTCGTGGAACGCATCGCATACCGCGAACTGAACTACGGGGCGGTGCCTGATGGTGGGCCACTGGACCCCGCTGTGGCGTTTCGCGAAATCGCCGGCGGCGATGTCGATTTCGTGGCCGAGCCATTCGATCTGCTCTCGGCCATGCCGGGGTTCACCTGGCCTACCGCAGTGATCTCGGGCGGTCGTGACCTCACCACGCCTCCGAGCGTCGCCCGGCGGATCACCGATCTCATTCCAGACTCGGTTCTCGTCGAGCTCCCCACCGCTGGGCACAGCATCCTTGACACTCGCGACCAAGCCGCTCTGCGAATCTGCAATACGGTGTGCAACGAGGGAATTCGCCAACTGTTTTCCCTGTCAGCTGAACTGGACGCGCTTCCTGCGAATTTGACGGTGCGGCTACTCGTTGGTGCGATCAATATCGCGGCGAAGGCGGAGTCGGCTGTGCCGCGCGCACTGCGTGCCGCCCCTACTTCATGAAACCGATCGCGGTGTAGTTAAGGTCGCCGATACCGGTGGGGCCGTAGTTGGCCAAATTGCTGCGCACCGCGACGTTGCCCGGCGACTGGAACAGCGGGAGGCTGAACCCAATGGCCCAGATCATCTTGTCGAGCTCGTTGGCCAGGGCGCGTGCTTTGACCGGGTCGAGCTCCGACAGGGTCTGTTCGATCTTCGCGTCGATCTGCGAGCTGCCGATCTTGCCGAAGTTGCTTTCGCCCTTGGAGGCATAGATTTGGGTGAGACTGGCTAACGGGAATGCGTCTCCGCCCCAGCCGAACTGGGCTATGTCGAAGTTTCCCGGCGTCACGTAATCGCTGAAAAGCGTTCCACCGGCGACCGCATTCAGCTCAAGTTCGACGCCGATCTGGGCCAGGTTGTTCTGGGCGATCTGGCCGATCTGACGAGTGCTCTGGGCGTCGTAGAACACGTCCCGAATGGTGAGTCTGCGCCCATCCTTCTCGCGAAACTGGCTATCCCCGGAGTTGCTGAGCCGCCATCCCAGCGCATCCAGTTCGCGTTTGGCCGCCTCGGGATCAAAGGCGATGCCGTTGTCTTGATAGCCCTCCTGGCCGGCCACGAAGATGTGATTGTTCAGCGGAACCGGGTTGTCGGCGAGACCGCGCTGCGTGATCGCTGCGATGGCCTGCCGGTCAATGCCCTTGGCGATCGCGTTCCGAAGCGCCGGATCCGACAGGATCGACCCCTGAGCGCCATTGAACGTGAAGTGATACCAGCTCGGCGCCGGCGCGCGTCGGACCGAGATGCCCTCGGTGCGGCGGGCGATCGTCAGGTCGTCCAGCGATGCCAACCCGACCGCATCGAGCGCGTTGTTCTGCAGGGCAGGAATCTTGGCTGCGTCATCGAGAACGGTATAGGTGATCGACTCCAGAACCGGGGGAGCACCCCACCATTTTGGGTTGCGGGTCAACACGATGCGCTGCGCGGCCCGGTCGACGGAGGTGATGATGAACGGTCCGGCCGACGGCCCGGGCCCGTTGAGGAAGCCCCTGTTGAACGCCTCCGGATCCGAGGTCATCGTCTTGGGGGCAAGCATGCTGTTGCCCGCGAACATGCCCCTCCAGTCGGCGTAGTGCTTGGCGAAGGTGATGACAGCTTGCCGGTCGTCGACGCCCTTGGTCACCGATGCGACGCGCTCACTGCCGTTTGGAGAGGCAAACAAATATGCTTTGTCTTTGCCGCTGGTCGCGCTGATTTGGGCGGCGAAGTCTTCCCAGGTGATGGGCGAACCGTCCGACCACACCGCCTGCGGGTTGATCGTGTACGTGACTACCTGCGGTTCGGTGCTGGTCAGCTCGACGCTGGTGAAGTAGTCGCTGTTGACCGTCATCTCCCCGTCGGGCTCGATGAAGAAGGCGCGCGGGAGCGTCGAACGAAGCATCGCGCCCAGTTCGGCCAGGTTGCCATCGACGTGCAGGTAGTTGAAGTTGGGCGGGAAGCCCGACAGCGCGAGTCGAAGGTTGCCACCCTGGCGCAGCGTGGCCGGGTCTTGGGGGTTGATGTCAGCGATCGCGCCGATCTTGGCATCGCCGCCGGCAGAAGGAACATTGTTGTCCGGGGTTGAGCAGCCGGTCACTACCAGCACCGCCGCCATCGCGACACCGAGCAGACGCAACATCGCCCGCGGAACCGGCGGCTGATGGGAATTCGTGTTATCCCGCCGACGGGCGATGTCCCCAACTGTCGATGCGCGGTAGGTCATACGAACTGACTTTAACCGTGATCGGCCAGTGGCTGCGGAACCGCCGACAGCAACCTGCGGGTGTATTCGTGGCGAGGGTTGCCGAACACCTGGTCGCTGCCACCTTGCTCGACGACTTTGCCGTTGTGCATCACCGCCACGTGATGTGCCAGGTGTTTCACAACCGACAAGTCGTGGGAGACGAACAGGTAGGCCAGCCCAAAGCGCTCCTGCAGGTCGAGTAGCAGATTGATGATCCCTGCCTGGATCGACACGTCCAGCGCCGACACCGGTTCGTCGAGGGCCAGGATCTTGGGCTGCAACGCCAATGCTCGGGCGATTCCGATTCGCTGCTTCTGCCCACCGGAGAACTCTGCCGGGTACCTGCCGGCGTCCTCTCGGCGCAACCCGACCACGGTGAGCAGTTCGCCCACCCGCTCCTCAGCCACGCCCTTGTCGAAACCGTTGGCCCGTAGCGGCTCTGCGAGCACGTCGAAGACGGGAAGCCGGGGATCCAGGGACGCCACGGGATCCTGGAATACCACCTGCAGGTCGCCCCGAAGCGTCTTGCGGGCGCGTCTGTGCAGCCCGGCGACGTTGGTGCCCAGCACCTCGATGGTCCCTGCCTGCGGGGTGGTGAGTTCCAGTAGTTGATGTAGCGTCGTCGACTTTCCGGAACCCGACTCGCCGACGATGCCCAGCGTGCGGCCCTGCTGAAGTTCGAAGCTGACCCCGTCGACCGCCCGCACCTCACCGATGCGGCGGCGAAAGACCACGCCTTTGGTGAGCGTGTAGGTCTTGACTAGGTCGTTGACGCGCACTACGACGGGCAACTCGGCGCTCGCGCCGGCCTCCGATAACGGTGCGGTCGAAATGCCGTAGATCTCGGCAGCACTGCGATCGGTGACGTATTCACTTCTGATGCACGCGACCTGGTGGTTGGGGCCGACTACTTCCAACTCGGGTTCGGCGGCCTGGCATGCGTCGACTCGAAGCGGGCATCTGGGTGCGAACGGGCAACCCGGTGGCAGTGCCACCAGTGACGGCGGAGTGCCGGGAATCGGCACCAGGCGGGCACCCTGGGGTGCGTCCAGTCGGGGAACCGAGCCCAATAGACCTGCGGTGTAGGGCATTTGGCGGCTGCGGTACAGATCGACTACCGGAGCGGTCTCCACTGCCCGGCCGGCATACATCACCAGGGCGCGGTCGGCGAACTCGGCGACGACACCAAGGTCGTGGGTGATGATCAGTACGCCGGCGCCGGTCAGGTCACGTGCCGTGCGCAGCACGTCGAGAATCTGCGCCTGTACGGTCACGTCCAACGCCGTCGTGGGCTCGTCGCAGATCAGCAGATCGGGGTCGTTGGATATCGCGATCGCGATGACGACGCGTTGCCGTTCGCCGCCGGACAACTCGTGTGGGAACGCGCGCGACCTTTGCCCCGGTTGTGCGATGCCCACCAGTTCTAGTAGCTCGATCGCACGGGCTCGCGCGGCCCGCTTGCTGACGTCGCGACGATGTATCTGGATCGCCTCGGCGATCTGGTCGCCGATGGTGTACACCGGGGTCAGCGCCGACATCGGGTCCTGGAACACGGTCCCGATGCGGTTGCCCCGAACGCGCGACATCTGCTGGTCGGACAACCCCAGCAGTTCGTTGCCTTGCAACCTCACCGAACCGGTTACCTCTGCGTACTCCGGCAGCAGCCCGATGGCGGCCATGGTGCCCGCCGATTTCCCCGAGCCGGACTCGCCCACCAGTGCAACTACCTCGCCGGCGTTGACGTGATAAGTCAGGCCGCGGACGGCGGCGACTCGTTCGGCGTCGGTGGGGAACGTGACCGTCAGGCCGCGCACATCGAGCAGGCTCGGCGCCACCGGGTCCCTGGGCAACTGACTCATCGCTGCCCTCTGCTCTTCGCGCAAGCGCTCATCGCTGCGACCTGCGTGTGCGGGAGGGGGCCGGGCGCGCGGTGGGATCCAGCGCATCGCGAAGCCTGTCGCCGACGAGGTTGGCGCACAAGACGATCAGCACGAGCACCGCGGCCGGGAACAGAAACACCCACGGGAAGGTCGTCACCGACCGGGTGCCGTCAGCAATCAGTGTTCCCAATGACACGTCGGGGGGCTGGACTCCGAAACCCAGGAAGCTCAGCCCCGTCTCCGCCAGGATCGCCATACCGACGTTCAGCGCGGTGTCGATGATCAAAATGGATGCCACGTTGGGGAGGATGTGGCGGACGATGATGCGCCAGTGGCTCACGCCCATATATCTTGCTGCCACGACGAATTCGCGCTCACGCAGGCTCATCGTCAACCCGCGCACGATCCGTGAGCTGATCATCCAACTGAACGCTGCGAGCAGCAGGATAAGCCACAGGACGGTCCCGGATTGTTTGGTGCGGGGGGTGACTATTGCGATGAGTATGAAGCTAGGGACTACGAGCAGCAGATCGACGATCCACATCAACGTCCGGTCCCGCCAGCCGTCGAAGTAACCGGCGATCGCGCCGAGGGTGGCCGCGATGATCGTTGATATGAATGCCACGCACACACCGATCAGGAGCGACTTCTGCATCCCGCGCAAAGTCTGTGCCAGCAGATCTTGACCCAACGCGTTCGTGCCGAACCAGTGGGCGGTGGTCGGCGGATGCTGCAGAGCCTGGTAGTCCAGGTGGCTGTAGGTATAGGGCAGCAGCGGTGGTAGGGCATAGCAGCCCAGGAACAGTAGGCCCAGCAGGATCAGCGCCACCACCGCGATCCTGTTCCGCAGGAACCGGCGCACAACCAGAGTGCGTCGCGACACGAACTGGTACTCGGCGACGGGGTCGGTGGTCTGCTCGCTCATCGGTGTCCTCTGCTCCTCGCGCGAGTGCTCATCGCACCCGCACTCTGGGGTCGAGTACGGCGTAAATCACATCGGAGAGCAGGCCTGCGAGCAGGATGATCGCCCCGGAGAACACCGTGATCGCGGCGATGATGTTGGTGTCCTGGGTCGCGACGCCCTGAACTACCCATTCGCCCATACCGTGCCACCCGAAGATCTTCTCGGTGAACACTGCGCCTGTGACGAGGGCGCTGACCCCGTAGGCGAACAATGTGGCCATGGGGATGAGCGCGGTGCGCAGGCCGTGCTTGAACAATGCTCGGCGCCGGGTCAGCCCCTTGGCCCGCGCTGTCCTGATGAAATCTTGGCCCAGCACGTCTAGCATTGCGTTGCGCTGGTAGCGGCTGAATCCGGCGATAGACGCCAGTGCGAGGGTGAAGGTGGGCAGCACCAGGTGCTGGAGGCGGTCGACGAATTGCGCCCAGGCGCCGCCCACGGCGTCGGGTGATGTCTCGCCGGTGTACTCGAACAGCTGCACGCCGAGAGTCGAATTCACCTTCAGTGCACCCAGGATCAGCAGGTTGGCCACCACGAATGTGGGGGTGCTCAGGATCAGCAGGGAAAGCACGGTGATCACCCGGTCTGACAGCCTGTACTGGCGGATTGCTCCCCACGCGCCAACCGTGACACCGACGACAGTGCCCACCACCGATCCGATGAGCACCAACCGCAGGCTCACACCGATTCGCCGCCAGAGTTCCTCGGTGACTGGTTGGCCCGTGACGGTCGTTCCGAAATCCCCTCGGACGGCGCCTGAGGCCCAGTTCGCGTAGCGCTCGGGAATCGGTTTATCGAGATCGAGTTCTGCCGCCTTGGCGTCGATGACGGTCTGAGGAGGTCGCGGGTTGCGTTCGAGCAGACTGTCGAGCGGCTCGAACGTCAGCGAGGTGAGGCAGAACGTCAGGAACGACGCCAGGGCTAGCAGCACGACGTAGTTGAGCAGCCGGCCTGCTAGAAAGCGGGTCATGTGATGACTCCGCCGCTGCGCTGCATCCGATCAGGTTAGGAGAAATGTGTTGACACGGCCCGTTCATGCGGCCCGGCGTGGCTGCCGACTGCAGCAATTGCGATGGTCCCACTGGCTGTTTCCATAGCCTGCGCATAGGAACGGCACAGACAAGGCGTAGGGCCTGGAGACATAATGGGGCGGTGGCAACCATCCCCGCTTCCGTGGCCGGCGGGAACGACGCCACACGAATGGTAGTGCGCCGGGGCGACGGCAGCGCGATCCATGTCCTGGTTGTCGATGACGAACCGGTGCTGGCCGAGCTGGTGTCTATGGCGCTGCGCTACGAAGGTTGGGAGATCGCGACCGCTGGGGATGGAGCTACGGCGATTGCGCTGGCTCGCCAGAACCCACCAGACGTGGTGGTGCTCGACGTGATGCTGCCGGACATGAGTGGGTTGGAGGTATTGCGCAAGCTGCGCGAGCAGATACCCGGGCTGCCCCTGCTGCTACTCACCGCCAAGGACTCGGTCGAGGACCGGATCGCTGGCCTGACTGCAGGTGGAGACGACTACGTGACCAAGCCGTTCTCGCTTGAGGAGGTAGTGCTGCGCCTGCGGGCCCTGCTGCGGCGCACCGGTATGTCCACCGACACTGGCAGCGCCAAGATCGTCGTCGGCGACCTCGTGCTCGACGAAGACAGCCACGAAGTGGCCCGCGCCGGCGAGGAGATCTCACTCACCGCGACCGAATTCGAACTGTTGCGCTTCATGATGCGCAACGCCAAACGAGTGTTGAGTAAGGCGCAGATCCTCGATCGGGTGTGGAGCTACGACTTCGGCGGCCGCGCCAACATCGTTGAGTTATACGTGTCCTACCTGCGCAAGAAAATCGATACGGGGCGGGAGCCGATGATCCACACGCTCCGTGGTGCGGGCTATGTCCTCAAGCCCGTGCGCTGAGCGCACTCCGGTGGCTCTGGGCGCTGCGGGTACTTTGCCCCTCCTGCGTGCGCCGGGTCGATGGACGTTGCGAACTCGGCTGCTGGTGACCCAGGTCGTTCTGTTGGCCGTGGTGTGCGCGAGTATCGGCATCGCGACGGAGTTTGCGCTGCAACGATTCTTGATGAACCAGCTCGACAACCAGGTTGTGGAGGCCGGTGGGCGGTCGGCGGTGATATTCGACTTCGGGCCCCCGCCGCCTGCGGGCATGGGCCACCGGCCGGCGATGAGACCGCGCGATGCGGGGATTCGTCCATCTCGGCCCGGCTTTGGTCGGCGTGTGCCGATCCGTGACGACGGGGGGCCTGGCCCGGCGTTTCTGAACGCGCCGGGCCAGGCGATCCGCACGGTCGGCGCCGTGGTCTCAGCCGGGACAGCCATAGAAGCCGGGGTCATCACCGCAGATGGTGCCCGCGCCGAGGTCTCCACCTCTGCAGCCGAGCAACTCGCCGAACTTCCCGCTGACATGCGCCCGCGAACGGTCGAACTAGACGGATTGGGCCGCTACCGGTTGGTCAGCTTCCCTGCCCACGACCCGGGAGAGGCCGTCGTCACCGGCCTGCCGACCGCCGATATCGACGACACCTTGCTATGGGTACTTGTCATGTTCTGCATCGTTTCGGCTGTCGCACTGGTTGTCGCGGCCACGGCGGGCGTCGTCGTCATCCGTCGCCAGCTCGAACCGCTGGGCAGGGTTTCAGCGGCGGCGCAGCAGATCGCCGGCCTCGAGCTCGACCGGGGGGAGGTGCGACTGCCCACACCGATCGTCGACGTCGATCCGGCGACCGCTCATACAGAGGTAGGACAGCTGGGCGGCGCACTGAATTGCATGCTCGACCGGATCGCCGGGGCACTGTCCGCTCGGCACGCCAGCGAAACCCGGGTGCGTCAATTCGTCGCCGACGCCAGCCACGAGTTGCGAACACCTTTGGCCGCTATCCGCGGCTATAGCGAACTGGCGCAACGCAAACAGGGCGAGCTTCCCGCCGACGTCGCCCATGCCATGAACCGCGTCGAATCCGAGACCGAACGCATGACTCAGCTTGTCGAGGACATGCTGCTGCTCGCACGGCTGGACAGCGGGCGACCGGTGCAACGCGAAACGGTCGATCTAACGCGACTCGTTGTGGACGCGGTCAGCGATGCCCACATCGCCGGTCCCGATTACACATGGGAGCTGGATCTGCCGGAGCAGCCCGTCTTGGTCTCCGGCGACGAGGCCCGACTGCATCAGATGCTGGCCAACCTGCTGGCCAATGCCCGCACTCACACGCCGCCGGGCACGGCGGTCGCGACGTCGCTGGTGGTTTCGGAGGATGCTTACGCGGTACTGGCGGTACTTGACGACGGTCCGGGAATCCCGGCCGGGCTGCTCCCGGAGGTGTTCGAGCGGTTCGCCCGCGGTGACTCCTCGCGTTCCAGGCGTGGCGGCAGCACGGGATTGGGGCTGGCGATCGTCGATGCTGTCGTACGTGCCCACGATGGTGCGATCGACGTGCGCAGTGAGCCAGGTAGAACGGAATTCGTCGTCCGGCTGCCCACGAGTCGTTGAAGGACGACCGGCCCCGCGAGTAACCGCATCTTGGAAGTACGATCGGGCCGCCGCGCGCCATGTCTCGCTACACACGTGACGTTGACAGCACCATGGGAATGTAGTGGCGCCGCTATGAGGTATGCTGGTTAAGTTGGTAATATCTACCAGCTTTACGGAGAAATGATGACCTCGACCGAAGACGTCACCCAGACCGCGGGACGCTACGAATTGAGCCACCTGCGTGCGCTGGAGGCGGAAGCCATCCACATCATCAGGGAGGTGGCTGCTGAGTTCGAGCGGCCGGTCTTGCTGTTCTCCGGCGGCAAGGACTCGATCGTCATGCTGCACCTCGCGCTGAAGGCGTTCCGGCCAGGGCGCCTGCCATTTCCGGTGATGCACGTCGATACCGGTCACAACTTCGACGAGGTGCTGGCTGTCCGGGATGTGCTCGTGGCCGAGTCCGGTGTGCGCCTCGTAGTCGCCAAGGTTCAGGACGACATCGATGCAGGCCGGGTCGTCGAGACCATCCCGTCGCGTAACCCGATGCAGACCTTCACGCTGCTGCGTGCCATCCGGGAGAACAAGTTCGACGCCGCCTTCGGCGGTGCGCGCCGCGACGAGGAGAAGGCTCGCGCCAAGGAGCGCGTCTTCTCTTTCCGCGACGAGTTCGGCCAGTGGGACCCCAAAGTGCAACGGCCCGAGCTGTGGAACACCTATAACGGCCGTCACCACAAGGGCGAACACATCCGCGTGTTCCCGCTCTCGAACTGGACCGAGTTCGACATCTGGTCCTACATCGGCGCCGAGAAGATCGAGCTGCCTTCGATCTACTACGCCCACCGGCGGCAGGTGTTCGAACGCGACCGCATGCTGTTGGCCGTCCACAAGTACCTGCAGCCCCGCAAGGATGAGCAGATCATTGAAAAGACCGTGCGATTCCGCACTGTCGGCGATGTCACCTGCACCGGCTGCGTGGAATCTACGGCCGCCACCGTCTCCGAGGTTATTGCCGAGACCGCTGTGTCCCGGCTCACCGAGCGCGGAGCAACCCGCGCCGACGATCGGATCTCCGAGGCCGGCATGGAAGACCGCAAGCGTGAGGGCTACTTCTGATGTGGGGAGTTCTGGCGTCGCAAGCGACGCGACGGGGGAATCGGACATGACGACACTTCTGCGCATCGCGACTGCCGGCTCGGTCGATGACGGCAAGTCCACCCTCATCGGTCGTCTGCTGTTCGACTCCAAGGCCGTCATGGAGGATCAGCTGGCCGCCGTTGAACGCACTTCCAAGGAGCGAGGGCACGAGTACACCGACCTGGCTCTGGTCACCGACGGCCTGCGCGCCGAGCGTGAGCAGGGCATTACCATCGACGTCGCCTACCGCTACTTCGCCACGGCCAAGCGCAAATTCATCATTGCCGATACCCCCGGGCACATTCAGTACACCCGCAATATGGTCACCGGGACCTCGACGGCTCAACTTGCGATCGTGCTGGTGGATGCCCGCCACGGCCTGCTTGAACAGTCGCGGCGGCACGCGTTCCTGGCCTCGTTACTAGGTATCCAGCACGTCGTGCTGGCAGTCAACAAGATGGACCTGGTTGGCTGGGAGCAGGAGCGTTTCGACAAGATTCGCGACGACTTCCACGAATTTGCGGCACGTTTGGACATCCATGACGTGACGGCCATCCCGTTTTCGGCACTCAACGGCGACAATGTGGTCACCAAGTCCGACATGGCGCCTTGGTACGAAGGTCCCTCGCTGCTGAATCACCTCGAAGAGGTCTACATCGCCGGGGATCGCAACCTCGTCGACGTCCGGTTTCCAGTGCAGTATGTGATCCGGCCCCAGACCCGCGACCATCACGATCACCGCAGCTACGCAGGAATCGTCGCCAGCGGTGTGATGCGCGTCGGCGACGACGTCGTCGTGCTGCCGGGGGGCAAGACGAGCCGGATCGGGGCTATCGAGGGACCCGGGGGCCCGGTTGAGGAAGCCTTCCCGCCGATGGCGGTCTCGGTCAGCTTGGCCGACGACATCGACATCTCGCGTGGTGATCTGATCGCGCGTCCCAACAACCGGCCGAGAGTCACCCAGGAGTTCGACGCCACAATGTGTTGGATGTCCGACGACACAGCTCTAGAGCCTGGCCGTGATTACCTGGTCAAGCACACGACCCGCACGACGCGGGCAAAGGTGATGGGCCTGGATTACCGGCTCGATGTCAATACGCTGCACCGGGACAAGTCAACTACTGCGCTCAAACTCAATGAGTTGGGTCGTATTTCACTGCGCACCCAGGTTCCGCTGCTGCTGGACGAGTACAGCCGTAACGCCGCGACGGGCTCCTTCATCCTTATCGACCCGAACACCAACGCAACCGTGGCCGCGGGCATGGTGCTGCGGGACGGTACCGCGCGCGCAGCGAGCCCGAACACGGTTCGCCACCAGTCACTGTGTACCGCCGAGGACCGCCTGTCCAAGGGGCGAACGGTGTGGTTCACCGGGCTGTCAGGATCGGGAAAGTCGTCGGTGGCCATGCTTGTCGAGCAGAAGCTGCTCGAAAAAGGCATTCCCGCTTATGTTCTCGACGGTGACAACCTCCGCCACGGCCTAAACTCCGACCTCGGCTTCAGTATGGCGGACCGGTCGGAGAACCTGCGCAGGCTTGCGCACGTGGCCGCGATCCTTGCCGACTCCGGTCAGGTGGTTCTGGTGCCGGCGATTAGCCCGCTGGCCGAGCATCGCAAGCTGGCTCGTGAGGTGGTCACCGATGCCGGCGCCGATTTCTTCGAGGTGTTCTGTGACACGCCGCTTGAGGACTGTGAGCGACGGGATCCAAAGGGGTTATATGCCAAGGCCCGCGCTGGCTTGATCACCCATTTCACCGGAATTGACAGCCCATATGAGCGCCCGAGGAACCCTGATCTGCGCCTCCCCTCGGACCGGACTCCCGACGAATTGGCGGTCTCGGTAATCGATCTGCTCGGCGAGCAGGAGTGAGCGACGATGAGCTCGCTGCGCGACTGGCCACCGAGGCCGGCGCGCTTCTGCTTGGCATCCGCACCGAACTCGCTGGGGCGACGGCTCAGGAGCGGAAAGCTTCGGGGGACAAGCGCTCTCACGATTTCCTGATGACCGCGTTGGCGGCCGAGCGGCCCGAGGATGCAGTCCTCTCCGAGGAAGGTCCGGCCGAAGAAGCCGACCCGGCCCGGCTGACCGCTGGTCGGGTGTGGATCGTTGATCCGCTCGACGGCACTCGAGAGTTCTCCGAGCCCGGGCGCACCGATTGGGCGGTGCACGTCGCGTTGTGGAAATTCGGCGAGCTGGTCGCAGGTGCTGTCGCCCTGCCGGCGCAGGGCCTCACCCTGGCTACCCCGAAGGTAGCCACTTCGCCCGCCGCTCCTGAACCCCCGGATCGTCCTCTCGCGTACACGGCCACCCGCGATCGCGCTCGCGGTGCGAGAGGCGATGAACGGTGTCCTCGTCGAGATGGGCTCCGCAGGAGCCAAAGTCGCATCCGTGATCCAGGGACATTCGGATGTCGATGTGCATGCGGGAGGCCAGTACGAGTGGGACTCGGCGGCTCCTGCGGCCGTCGCGCGGGCGGCCGGTCTGCACACCTCCCGCATCGCTGGCATGTAACCAGCGGGATCCCAAGCTGCCAGACCTGATCGTGTGTCTTCCCGAATACGCCGCCGCCGTGTTGGCGGTCACTGCGTAGGATCCCGGCTAGCCTTGCGCTATGCGGATGTCGGCCAAGGCAGAGTATGCCGTCCGGGCCATGGTTCAACTGGCCACGGTCGAGGAAGGCGCTCTGGTCAAGACCGACGACCTTGCCAAGGCGCAGGGCATCCCACCGCAATTCCTCGTCGACATCCTGTCCGACCTGCGTAGCGATCGGCTGGTGCGCAGTCACCGGGGTCGCGAAGGGGGATATTCCCTCGCCAGGCCGGCCGCCGACATCGGTATCGCCGACGTCTTGCGCTGCATCGACGGCCCGCTGGCCAGCGTGCGCGACATCGGGCTGGGCGACCTGCCCTATTCGGGTCCTACCGCGTCGCTGACGGACATCTGGCGGGCGTTGCGAGCCAGCATGCGTTCGGTGCTGGAGCAGACCACGCTCGCCGACGTCGCATCTGCCGCCTTACCCGAGCACGTGCAAGTCCTGGCTGATGATTACCGCTCTCAGGAGGCGCAGCGCGGTCACTCGGCTTGCTAGCGCGCCGAGGCGAATACACGCACGTCCGAAAGGGATTCCGATAAGACGGCGATCAGCGCGGTTCTGGACACCCTGCCCCTCCGGATTCCGCGCAAATCGTCTGTGCCGACAAACACATCTTCAGAATTGGCATTTAACGCATGCTCGCGGCAACCATACTGATCGCATGACCAGTGACAGACCCACGTTCCTGAGCTACTTAGGGCCGAATTGGTTCGCTTCGGTGATGGGAACGGGCATCGTTGCCACGGCGGGCGCGTCGTTACCCGTACACGTGCCGGGTTTGCGGACTTTCGCGCTCGTGGTGTGGGTGGTCGCGGCGGTGTGGCTCCTCCTGCTATCGGCGGTGACGGTCGCTCACTGGGTACGCAATCCCACCGTGGCACGTAGTCATGTCCGTAATCCGCAGATGGCGCACTTCTACGGGGCCGCTCCGATGGCGCTGCTCACCGTCGGGGCCGGCGCCCTGCTGGTTGGCAGCGATCTCATCGGTGAGCGTGCGGCGGTTGACCTCGCCTGGGTGTTGTGGACGGCGGGCACGGTTGGCGGCCTGTTCACCGCAACGAGCATCCCGTACCTGATGTTCACCCAATACCGGGTCGAGGCCGATGCCGCGTTCGGCGGCTGGTTGATGCCGGTGGTACCGCCGATGGTGTCGGCTGCGACGGGAGCGATGCTCATTCCGCACATGGCGGAAGGGGCCGGCCGCGCAACCATGCTCTACGGCTGCTATGCGATGTTCGGTATGTCGCTGTTCGCCTCGATGATCATCATCACCATGGTGTGGAGCCGGCTGGCGCACTATGGCACCTCCGGCACCGCTCGGGTTCCCACCCTGTGGATAGTGCTGGGCCCCTTGGGTCAATCAATCACTGTGGCAGGGCTTCTCGCTACCGGCGCTGCCATGGTAGTCGACGAGGACATAGCTGACGGGATGCGCGCGTTCGCGGTCCTCTACGGGGTTCCGGTGTGGGGCTTCGCCGTGTTGTGGATTGCGATCGCCACCTCGCTGACAACGCGGACGCTGCGGCGCGGCATGCCGTTTGCGCTGACTTGGTGGAGCCTGACATTCCCAGTCGGCACTTTCGTCACCGGGACGACCCAGCTGGCTCTGCACACGGGCTTGCCGGGGTTCCGGGTCGCCGCCGTGATCGCCTACGTCGGGTTGTTGGCGACCTGGTTGCTGGTGGCGGTGAGCACATTCCGTGGCGGTGTGCGCGGCGGACTGTTCGCCGCACCAGCCACCGAGCCGATCCGAGCTCAGAAGGACCCTCCGCGGCAGACCTAGCGCGCTGACGATTGACCGCGCTGACGATCGTCCGGCGCTGTCCAACTGTTCTCGTCTGCCGGCCGATCGGCCCGACATGCCAGAATCACGGGCGTGCGTATCGGAATGACTTTGCCGGTGATGGAGCCCAACCTCGATTCCGCCACACTGAAAGCGTGGGCGCTCCTCGTCGACAGGGGCCCGTTCTCATCGTTGTGCTGGGGCGAGCGCATGGCCTTCGACAACCCCGAGAGCCTGACGCTACTCGGGGCGCTGGCCGCGTGGACGGACCGGGTGCAGCTGGTGACCACGGTGCTGATTCCGCAACTGCACGACCCGGTGATGCTGGCCAAGGCGCTGGCCACCGGCGATGTGCTCAGTGGTGGCCGGCTCACCGTCGGGCTGGGGGTAGGGGGCCGCCACGAGGACTACCGCGCCGCCGGCGCAAACCCGGCGACCCAGACGATGCGCGACATGGCCGACCGGGCCGCGGTGATGAAACGGGTGTGGTCAGGCGAGAAGGTGACTGACTCGATGCTGCCCGTCGGCCCACCGCCGCTTCAGGCCTGCGGCCCCAAGCTACTGGTGGGCACGATGGGGCCTAAGACGATGCGCCATGCGGCCGGCTGGGCCGACGGGCTCGCGGGCACCACACTCGACCTGGATCTCGGCAAGCAGAAAGAGCTGTTCGACGTGGCACGCGATGCGTGGCGGCAGGCGGGTAAAACGGCACCTCACCTGGCTACGTCGTTCTGGTTTGCGATTGGAGATAGCGACCAACCACGTGCACAGGTACATCGACACCTGCGCCGCTATATGAATTGGCTGCCCGCCGAGCTGGTCGATGCGATGGCGCCGAGCACCGGTTGGGCGGGCACCGATGAGGAGTTGCGCGAGGTTTTGCAGGGCTTTTCCGACATCGGCACCGACGAGGTGCACCTGATTCCGACGAGCTCGGACATCGATCAGGTGCGTCGCGTCGTGGACGTCGCGCAGGAGTTCGAGTAGCGATCGCAAGGTCAGACGGTGACAACGTCGTAGTCACCGAGTTGTTCGACCAACACATGGAGTTGGTCCTGCGACGAGCCCAGGGTGTGCTCGATCGCGGTGAGGCGTGCCGCGTAATGGCCCACCGGGTATTCGGCCGTCACCCCGATACCACCGTGCAGCTGGATAGCTTCTTGGCTGATATGGCGCCCCGAGCGACCGACCTGCAACTTGGCTCGCGCCGCGATCATCGGGTCGAGGTCGCCATCGGCGATCGACATCGCCGCGTACAGCGCCATGCTTCGGGCCAATTCGAGCGAGACATACATGTCGGCAGCCCGCTGGGTGAGCGTCTGAAACTTACTTAGCGTGACGCCGAACTGCTTTCGTGCGGTGAGATATTCCGTCGTCAGCCGCAGCGACTCCTCCATCGCGCCCAAGGCCTCGGCGCACAGCGCCGAGGAGATCCGCACCAGGGTGTTACCGATGGCGGCCGACGAATCAACGGCCTCGCCCAACGGTTCGGCGGTGACATCGTCGAAGTCGATCTGGGCACCCCGCTGACCGTCGAAGGTTCGGTATGGCTGCCGGCGCGCTACCGCGGCGTCGACGAGGAACAGCCCGGTGCCGCCGTCAGGCAAGACTGCGCTGACCACCAAGGTGTCAGCGCAATCGCCAGCCAGGACAGGATTCTTCTGCCCGCTCACAAACCATGAATTATTTTTGTGCGCAGCGCTTGTCGTCACCGTGGCAGTCGGCAGCCGCATCCCCGGTTCTGAATGGGCGAAGGCCAGGAGCCGCTCACCAGCTGCGACCGCATCGAGCAGGGCGCGCTGCTCGGGGTTTCCCAAATCGGCGATCAGCGCGCCCGGACCCAACGCCGCGTGTACGACCGGCTCAGGTGCCAGGCGTCGGCCGATCTCGGTCAGCACAACCTGAATCTCGATCTGGCCGCCTGCATCCTCGTCGAACCCCAGCCCGAGGATGCCGATCTCGGCCAGCTGGTTCCACACCTCTCGGCTCCAGCTGAGGTCGGTGGCGACTATCTGCAGCCTGCTCTCGGGGTCATAGGTCTGCGACAGCAGGTCGCGCGTGGTGTCGCGAAGGAGGGCCTGCTCGTCACTCAGTTGAAAGTCCATGGCTTACCTCACAGTCCGAGAATTGTCGACGCGATGATGGTGCGCTGCACCTCGTTGCTGCCGCCGTAGATAGATGTCTTTCGGTAGTTGAGATAGTGCGGCGCGCTCTGCTGCGCCCACAGCGGCGAGGTGATGCCGTCGCCGGCGTCGAAGGGCAGCGCGTCGGGCCCGGCGACCTCCATGAGTAATTCAGTGGCCAGCTGTTGCAACTGGCTCCCGCGTAACTTCAGTACCGACGATGCGGGGTTCGGTTTGCCGCCCTTGGAGCCTGATGCGACCC
>DAOUYK010000288.1 GCA_030666145.1 Mycolicibacterium sp.
CTGATCAGGTTCGATCAGCACGGAGAAGGTTCCTCGTCACGTGCCCCGTTGGACGCTATCGGGCCAAAATATTGGGCCCAGGACGCATTGTCGGTCCTCAATGCGGTCGGATCCAAGCAAGCGACGATCTTCGCTTCGGCATATTTCGCAGCGAGCGCCTTTGTCCTGGCAGCCGAACACCCTGATCGGGTGCGCAGCATCGTCAACGGCGCGGCGCGCACTTTGTGGACACCGGACTACCCAGTTGGCGCCCGGGCTAAGTCGGCCGATCCGTTCGGGACGGTCGGGTTGGAGCCGGACGCGGTAGAGAAGGGCTTTGATGCCCTGAAAGCGGTTGCATCGTCAATAGCTGGCGACAACGGGTTCCGCGCGTGGTGGGATCTGGCCGGTAACCGGGCGGCATCGCCGAGCATGGCTCGGGCAGTCCTCAAGGTCTTGGCCGAAGCCGACGTGCGCGACACGCTCGCACACATCACGGCCCCGGCGTTGATCATCCATCGGGACAGTTCGGATTTCGTACCAGTCGGGCATGGACGCTATCTCGCCGAGCACATCGCCGGGTCGCGCTACGTCGAGCTCCCCGGAGCGGATGCTTTGTACTGGGTCGGGGACACCTCCGCGATGCTGGATGAGATTGAAGAGTTCATCACCGGCGTCCGCAGCGGATTCGAAACGGCACGTGTGCTGACCACCATCGTGTTCACCGACATCTTGGGTTCGACCGAGCGCGCTGCTGCCCTCGGCGATTAGCGTTGGCATGATCTGCTCGACAAGCACGACCAGATCGTCCGTCGGGAACTTGCACGATTCGGGGGCCGAGAAGTGAACACAGCCGGTGACGGGTTCGTGGTGACGTTCGCCAGTCCCAGTATTGCCATCGAGTGCGCGGAGGTGATCTCCGATGCGGTTCGCGCCATCGACATAGAGGTGCGCGTGGGTATACACGCAGGCGAGGTCGCGGTGCGTGGCAGCGACATCGCCGGGATCGCCGTGCACATCGGTGCACGCGTCGCGTCTCGCGCGGGGCCTGGGGAGGTGCTGGTCTCATCCAACGTGCGCGAGATCGTCACAGGATCGCACCGCACATTCACCGATCGTGGTGAATACCAACTCAAAGGCGTTTCGGGCCGTTGGCGGCTGCATGCGCTGGTTCGCGAAGCGACAACGGTCAGTCAATGAGGCTCTGGGGAACCGGCGAGGTCCACACACCCACGCGGATCACAGGCTTGCCAAACAGCAGCACTCTAGCGTAGGAGAGACGAATGGGCTCCGAACTGCGTGTGGCCCTGGCCCAGGTCCGAAGCGGCACTGACCCCGCCGCCAATCTTGGCCAGGTCGAGGAATACACGTTGCGGGCCGCTGAGGCGGGCGCATCGCTCGTGCTCTTCCCTGAAGGAACTATGTGCCGCCTCGGGGTTCCACTCGGGCCCATCGCCCAACCCCTAGACGGGTCGTGGGCTTCCGGCGTGCGCGCAATCGCACAACGCGCCGGCATCGTCGTGGTTGCGGGCATGTTCGTCCCCGCGGATGACGGCCGCGTCACCAACACTCTGCTGGCGACCGGCCCCGGGGTGGAAGCCCGCTACGACAAGATCTACCTCTACGACGCTTTCGGATTCGCAGAATCCGCAACGGTGAAACCGGGGCACGAGCCGGTCATCATCGAGGTCGACGGCGACTCAGGACCTGTCGCTGTCGGTCTGACCCTGTGCTACGACATCAGCTTCCCCGAGCTCTACGTCGAACTGGCCGAGCGCGGCGCCGAGCTCATCACCGTACACGCGTCCTGGGGCACCGGGCCGGGCAAGCTGGACCAGTGGACGCTGCTTGCGCGCGCCCGCGCGATCGACACCACAGCTGTGGTCGCCGCGGTCGGCCAGGCCTATCCCGGTGACGAGATCGCCAAGCTCGGGCCCACCGGGGTGGGCGGCAGCGTCATGGCCTCCGCGCTCGGTGAGGTATGTGCCACGGCAGGCGCCGACCCGCAGTTGTTGGTCTGCGACGTCGACCTCGAAGCGGCACGCACGGCCCGCGAGACGGTCGCGGTGATGCGCAACCGCTCGGAGTTCACTCATCTCCGTAAGGCACAATCGCTGAGGTGACCGATCCCTGGGCCCGCCAGCCACAACAGCAGCCCGGCCAACCGCAGCCACAAACCCCGCCCAACCCACCCCAGGATCTCCTGCCCAACCCAGGGCAGGGTCTCCCACCCACGCCGACGTCCGCCGTACCCCCGCAGGAGCCTTCCGCGTTGAAGACGAATATTAAGAAGATCTTCAGCGACCCGATGTCCACCGTCCTGGTCGTCGTGATCGTGCTGGCGCTGGTCGGCGCCGGTCTGCTCGGCGGCGAGTTGTACGCGCGCAACCGCGGCGACTCAGTGGTCGCCAAGGTGGTCCAGTGCGTCGTACAGGATGACGCCACCGCCTCGTTCGGGGTGATGCCGCCCTTCCTGCTGCAACATATGTCGGGTCACTACACGAACATCCACATCCAGACCGCTGGTAACCAGGTGCGCGAGGCCAAGGGGATGAAGGTCAATCTGGACATCAAGGACGTCCGTTTGACGAAGTCCCCCACATCGAGTGGTTCACTCGGCTCCCTGGTGGCCAACATCACCTGGTCCACCGAGGGCATCAAGCAGACTATTCAGGACGCAATCCCTCTGGTCGGAAGCTTCGTGACGGGGGTGACGACCAACCCGGCCGACGGAACGATCGAGCTTGAGGGGGCGCTGGGAAGCATCACCGCGCGCCCCGCGGTTGTCGATGGCGGCATCGCACTTCAGGTGCGGAACGTGACCGGTCTGGGCTTCACGTTGCCCCGAGAGGTTGTGCAACCGGCGCTGGATGCGTTCACTTCGCAGCTGACCGAGGACTACCCGATGAACATCCGTGCCGACTCCATCAGTGTCACCGATACCGGTGTGGTGAGCCAGTTCTCGACAAGCAACGCATCGATCCCGAAGCAGACCGACGACCCCTGCTTCGTCGGCCTTTAGGGTCAATCAAGCCCGTCGAGCACGGCACGTGTGCCCGATAACCCGAGTCGTGTCGCTCCCGCGCTTAGCATCGCCAAAGCATCGCTAGCCGTGCGGATGCCACCGCTGGCTTTGACGCCGAGCCGCCCGCCGACGGCGTCGGCCATCAGTTCGACGGCACGCGTCGACGCTCCGCCGGCAGGGTGAAATCCGGTCGAGGTCTTGACGAACTCGGCGCCCGCATTTTCGGCGACCCTGCAGATGTCGGCCAGCATCGGCTCGCCGCGCAACTCCAGTAGGGCCGCCGATTCAACGATAACCTTGAGCACTGCCCGCGGCACCGCATTACGCACCGCCGCGATATCGGCCCGCACTAGGTCGAGTTCGCCGGCGGTGGCCGCACCGATGTCGATCACCATGTCGATTTCGTCCGCCCCCGCGGTCACCGCCAAACGGGCCTCCTCGGCCTTGACTGACGACAAGTGTTTACCTGAGGGGAACCCCACGACCGAGGCGATGACGGGGCCACTGTCCAGCGATCCAGCAGCGGACACCATCGTCGGGGAGACGCACACCGCAAAGACTTCGAGTGCGGCTGCATCAGCGAGCAGACCGACAATATCTGCGTCGGTGGCCTCCGGTTTGAGCAACGTGTGATCGACCAACGCCGCCACCTCGGCGCGGGTGTAGGACCCCATCAGAAGGGCTCTTCAGTGCCACCCGGGTTGCACCCGGTTGACAACATCTCCTCATCGCCGACCTCAGGACGCCACGGCTCCAGATTCCAGCTGCTCTTGCCAGGCTCAAACAGTTCGGCGAACCTCCAGTGGCAGATGAACTGTTCTCTCATACCGGGAATGGCGGCGTCGGGGGAAAGCGCGAG
>DAOUYK010000108.1 GCA_030666145.1 Mycolicibacterium sp.
AGTGCGCTGCTTGGCAAAGCTGGAGCCGGGCGGTTTCACGCGATCGGGCTCACGTGGACCGGCGCCGCCGAGGCAACCGCAAGTGCGGTCTGGCAGGCCCTGACCGATCGTTGTGTTGAGAACGTCATCTCAGTCTCTGACATTGAGGCCGCAGAGGCGTTGACCTGCGGCATTGCCGGCATCGCTGGATACGAGCGGGTCGTGGTGTGCATCGTGGAGCCCGGCACCGCAGTCGTCGCCGCGGCCACTCCGGACGGCGTGACCGCAGACCGGGTTGATCCCGCGGATCTCGTCGATGTCGATGGTTGGGCCCCTGAGGCAGTCTTCGCTGTCGGTTCGGGCGACGTTGACGGCTTAGTGGCCGTCCTGGAGCGCCGCACTCAGGTGCCTGTCATCTCCGCCGACGAGGCTGACATGGCGCTGGCCCGGGGATCGGCGCTGGCGTCTGCCGGCGCTGTGTCACTCTTGGAGACCCCGACCTTACCTGCGCAGCGCCAAACGTCACCGCCGAAGAAGCTGGCATCTGTGCTCGCCGCAGCTGTCGTGACCTTTGTCGTTTCGCTGTCGGTAGCGCTCGTGCCCCATAGCGAGGCGCCGCGGACCGAACACCCCGGGGCCTCGGTGCCCGAGGCTGCGGATACCCCGGCATCGCCGGCCAAGGCGGCCCCGCGCGCGACGAAATCGCCTACGCCGCGGACATCCCAAGCGCCCACGACGGCTGAACCCGTCGCTGTCGCGATTCCGGTTCCCGACGCTGGCCTGATTGTCGAGCAGCCCGCCACTCCAGCGGTGGCGCTGCCCGAATCAGAGGAGCCGCTCGCCCCGGCGCCGGCCTTGCTTGTGCCCGCGCCGGCCTATGTCCCGCCACTGCCACCACCCAACGATCTGCCACCCGCCCCGGCGCCGGCTTACGGGCCCCCGGTGCAGCCACCGTCGGCCGCGGTTTCACAGCAGCAGCAGCAACAGCCTCGGCTGCGGGATCGGATCATCGAGCGAATCCCGGTCATCAACCGGCTCAACGAGCCGGACCCATACGTTCAGTAACTTAGGTGCGGATTCGGGTCATCGACGATCGCAGCTGTCGCCGTTGCAATGTGTGCCAGACCTGCATGGGAAGCAGTGACAGCTGCAGTCGCTACCACGGTCGCGGTCTGGGTGGAAATGTCGGGGCATGACAGTCGCCCTTACTCGCTGGCTCATGCGCTATCGCTGCGCACGCGCCGGCGTGGAGAGATGGTGAGATGGGCGCCGATCGGCGGAGAAGCCTGCCCACGGCCGCGGGCGAACAGTCACCTCGCTCGGGGGCGCACTCTTTGCTGGCCGCACCGACACCGTGCCGCCGGGGAGCGATGAACCCGCGCCGGGCGCTCTTGGCAAACATGATGTAGCTTCTATCGACATACCGATTGGCCGCAGCCGAGGAGAGCACCGGTGAATGCGACATTGTTCGGGCACTATCAGCTTCAGAAGCTGATCGGTGAGGGCGGGATGGGCGAGGTTTATCAGGCCTTCGACACCAAGACCGACCGCGTCGTGGCGCTCAAGGTGCTCCCGCACCACATGGCAGTAGACGAGATCTTCCAAGCCCGGTTCCGGCGCGAGTCGCAGGCGGCCGCGGGCATCAGCGACCCCCACGTCGTACCCATCCACGGGTTCGGTGAGATCGACGGCCGGCTGTACCTGGACATGCGGCTCATCGATGGTCGCAACCTGGGCACCATGCTCTCAGAAACCGAGAAGCCGCTCGGCGCACCGTTCGCCGTGACGATCGTCGAACAAATTGCCCATGCGCTGGACGCCGCTCACCGAGACAATCTGATCCACCGCGACATCAAGCCGTCCAACATCCTCATCGCGGGCCGTGACTTCGCCTATCTGATCGATTTCGGGTTGGCCCGCACCGCCGGTGAGAAAGGGCTCACGACCGCTGGCAGCACCCTGGGCACCCTGGCTTATATGGCGCCGGAACGCTTCGAGGACGGCGGGGTCGACGCCCGTTCCGATATCTACGCGCTAACGTGTGTGCTCTACGAATGTCTCACCGGCTCAGAGCCTTATCCCGCCGACACCCTCGAGCAGCAGATCGCCGGGCACATGTTGTCCCCGTTGCCGCGCCCGTCTGAGACCGATCCGCGTCTAGCCGCCTTCGACGAAGTCATCGCCAAGGGTATGGCGAAGAAACCTGCCAAGCGGTATCGAAGTGCCGGCGAGCTCGCCGCCGCCGCGCGCCGTGCGCTCAACGCGCCGGTCCGTCGGCCCGGCAGTAGTTCCCGGCACGCGGCTCGGCCCAAGCGTAAGAAGCCCACGAAGACGCTGGCCGCCGTCGGGGCCGCCGTACTGGTCCTTGTGCCGGCCGCGGTGGGTCTGTGGCATTGGGCTCCGTGGCGCGGCGGCGGCGATCCGCTGCCAGCAGGGGCGGTCAAATCGATCGCGAATACCGTTCCCGCCGACATTCGCCAAACAGGCCGGTTGGTGATCGGGGTGAACGTGCCTTACGCCCCGATGGAGTTCAAGAACGCCGACGGTCAACTCGTGGGCTTCGACATTGAGCTGATAGACGCGGTGTCCAGGGTTCTGGGTCTGGTGCCGGACTACCGTGAAACTGCCTTCGACACGATCCTGCCTTCGGTACAGGGTGGGACCCTCGACGTCGGAGTGTCCTCCTTGACCGACACGAAGGAACGTGAGGCGTTGGTCGACTTCGTCAACTACTTCCAGGCAGGCACCCAATGGGCTAAGAGGTCTGGTACTGCGGCCAATCCCAAGTCGCCATGCGGACTCAGAGTCGGTGTGGCGCAAGGGACTTTGCAGGCAACTGAGGAACTACCGCGCAAGAGCGATAAGTGTGTGGCCGCAGGCCAGCCACCGCTGGACATCGTGGTGTTGTTTAGCCAGGACGAGGTGACCAATGCTCTGCTCGCTGGTGAGGTCGGCGCGATGTCGGCTGATTCGCCGGTGACTGGCTTCGCGATCAAGCTAAGCCGCGGCGAACTCGTCTCCGCTGGGGACGTGTTCGATTCCGCTCCGTACGGTTGGCCCGTCCCTAAGGGGTCGGGGTTGGCGGAGTCGCTACGGAAGGCGCTGGAGCACGTAATCGAAACCAGCGAGTACCGAACCATCGCCACGATGTGGGGCATCGAGCGCGGCATGCTCGAGGAGTCGACGATCAACGGCGCCATGAAGTAGGCCCTCGCCTCGTAATCTGAAATGGTGACTCCAACGTCCCTGCCCCCGGGTCCGCGGCTGCCCCGCGGGGTCCAGGCCGCTCTGATGCTTTGGTGCGGGCCCCGGTTCCTCGGCGCGTGCCAGCGGCGCTACGGCCAGACGTTCATCCTCCGGATCGCTTCTATGGGCACGCTCGTCTACCTCTTCGACCCTGCCGATATCAAGACCGTGTTCGCCGGAGATCCGCGTATCTACCATGCGGGAGAAGATAATTCGATGCTCAAGGGGCTGCTCGGTGACACCTCGGTCCTGGTTATCGATGACGACATGCACCGAGACCGCCGACGGCTGATGCTCGCTCCGTTCGCCCGTGACGCGGTTGCGCGGCAGGCCCCGCTGATCGGCGAGATCGCCGCGAAAAACATCGCGAGCTGGCCCGTGGGTGCGACGTTTGCCGTCGCGCCGCGGATGTCACAGATCACTCTGGAGGTGATCCTGCGGACCGTGATCGGCGCCAGCGACCCCGCGCGGCTTGCCGGACTGCGGGAGACGATGCCGCGGCTGCTCAGCGTCGGACCGTGGGAAACGTTGGCAATCGCGAACCCGAAGTTGATGGGTCTGCGCCCTTGGCGGGCGTTGAGTGAGGCCGTCGCCGAAGCCGACCGCCTGCTATACGCCGAGATCGCCGATCGTCGCGCCGATCCGAACCTGGAGCGGCGTACCGACGCGCTAGCGATGCTGGTGCAGGCTGCGCACGACGACGGCCGCGTGATGACCGACCGCGAGCTGCGTGACCAGCTCATAACACTGCTGGTAGCTGGCCACGACACCACAGCGACCGGGCTGTCGTGGGCGCTGGAGCGGTTGATCCGGCATCCGGCGATCCTGGCCAGGGCGGTGCATGCCGCGCGCAACGGTGATGACGACTACCTCGATGCAGTGGCAAAGGAGACGCTGCGGATCCGCCCCGTGGTTTTCGATGTTGGGCGGGTCCTCAAAGCCCCGGTCGAGCTGGCCGGTCGTCGGTTGCCCGCCGGGGTCATGGTGGTGCCGGGCATGGTGGTCGTACACGCCAGCGATGCGGTGTATCCGCAGGCGGGCCAGTTCGACCCCGGCCGCATGCTCGGAGCAACACACAGCCCGTCTGCGTATCTCCCGTTCGGCGGCGGCAACCGGCGCTGCCTGGGCGCGACGTTCGCGATGGTTGAGTTCCGGGTGGTCTTGCGCGAGGTTCTGCGCCGCGTCGAGTTGGAAACTACGACGGACGTGGGGGAGCGTAGACGTCTCAAGCACGTCATTTTCGTGCCGCACCGGGGCGCGCGGATCCGTATTCGCTCGCGGCGGGACGTGTCGACGCACGTCGAGCGACAGGCGTCGGCGTGCCCCGTACCTGGATCTAGACCGGGGCATGGGATGCGTTAATCGTTGCTGATGAGCAGGTGGGTGTAGTCTGAGGGCTAGGTTGACTTCGCGCCGACAGTCCATTGCGATGAATTCCGACGTGAAAGCACATCAGCCCGCGACGCGATTCTCTTCGCTCGGACACAGTGCGGGGGGTACCCCCGCACCACTCAAGGACGTTGACTATGGATTCGTCTGATCTGTTCTCACACCGTCAGGCGCCGCAGGTCGCACAGTCTGGCCCACAATCCCAAGAGCCGGTCCAGGCTCCGGTCTTCTCCGATCAGCCCAAGAAAACCACCCCTGCTGATTCGCCATCCCCGTGAACGGGTTAGCGCGGTCCCGCCGCGCTTCCCGACCTATCCGGGTCATGCTGGCCGGCGAGTTGGGCGGCGAAATCGACGGGGCCTGGTGGCCACACACGGCATCGGTAGCCACAGAGCTGCCTGAGCTGGTCGGCGCATTGCACCGGCCGCTGGGTGAGGTCATCGACATCCGAATCAATTGGTCGGCGACCGAAGGGCAGCTTGACCTGGAAACGATTGCCACCAGCGCACGCCCGCTGCGCGGCGCCGAAAGCTGCCGACGCCCCCGCCTGATGGTGGTCGTCGGTCGCGTCGCAAGCGCGAAACTCCTTGTAGTACCGAGCATGACGTCACAAGCACTTGGGTTGATGGTGCTGCGCAGTGCGGCGGGGCTACCCACGTCCGGCGGGACCGGAGATTCTCGGCTTTTCGATACGGCACGGGTGGTGATGCGGCTTGCCAAGGCCGAGAGCGTGAAGTGGTGCGACGCCATTACTTCCTGACGCGGTGTACTGGGGCTGCGATGAAAAATGCTGCGCTACTGAAGTTTTAGATGAACTTCTGTTAATGCGGTCGGCCGTGCTAGCCTTACCCGGGATGTCTCTCTGGCATCTATTCAGAATGACGGAAGTTGAAAGAGTATGGCACAGGGAACTGTGAAGTGGTTCAATGGCGATAAAGGCTTCGGTTTCATCGCCCCCGATGGCGGCGCAGAAGATGTGTTCGTTCACTACTCGGAAATCGGTGGGAGCGGATACCGGTCGCTCGAGGAAAACCAACGCGTTCAGTTCGAAATCGAACAGGGCGCTAAGGGGCCTCAGGCGGTCGGCGTGACTGTCGTCTAGTAGGCGGTTCAAAACCCGTAATGTGGGCTGGTGGGATTTTCCCACCAGCCCACATCTCGTTTCGAGTGGCTCGCATCCCGAGAAATCTCAGACCTCACCTGGGATGAGGACAGATTCAGCAAAAACGTTGTGCGTCAGCGCTTCTTGTCCAAAAGGTCTCCTGACCTCCCGAGAAGCTGCCTAGCGCAGATAGCGGGGCAGATCCGGCAGGTGTGCGCAAAACGACCTGCCTTACATCAGCAATTCGCTTGTGCACCAGTACTTCCCTGTTCTACGAACTATTAACAAGCTAGCGCTTCCGGACCATTTTCTGGTCGCTAACAGTGACGACGCACCCGAAAAACTTCCGAAAGGAATTTCCTTGCCGGCGGTGCGCCCAGAGAGCCGGTAGCGGCCTAGGTCAACTCACCAGCGATAGCGCGTGCGTGCGCCGCAACTTTCCCGACGGCGTCTTGGGGATCGTGCCCGGTGCCAGCACCGTCACATTGCGGGGCCGCACGTCGACCTCGGCGAACACCTCGTGGGCGACCTGCCGCTCGACACGGCGCACCTGGGCTCCGTCGGTGAAGTCCTTACACTCGACCGCGACCGCGAAAGTTTCCCGTGCGCGGCCGGCGTCCAGTCGCACCGCGACCGCACACCCCGGTCGCACGCCTTTGACGCGGCCCGCTGCGCGTTCGATGTCGGTTGGGTAGATGTTGCGGCCCGCCATGATGATCACTTCCTTGAGACGCCCGCACACGACCACGTCGTCGGTATCGGTGAGGTAGCCCAGGTCGCCGGTGTCATACCAGCCGCGCTCATTCTGTGCCGCGATGAATCCGCCCACCGTTGTGTAGCCCGCGGTCACCGGCTCGCCACGCACCTCGATCACACCGACGCCTCGGGCGGGTAGCACGGCGCCGTATTCATCGACGACACGCAGCTCCAAGCCTTGCAGGGGCTGACCGAGGGCGACGAGCCGGCGGGTATGTCCGTGGGTCGCCGGTACTGCGCGGTGCAGGACGGCGAGCAGGACGGCGTCGACTTCGTCGACGACCATGCCCCCACCGCACTCCGAGAACGACACGGCCACTGTCGTCTCAGCCATTCCGTAGGCCGGAATGATCGCCTCGGACTTCAAGCCGAACGGTGCGCCGGCGTCGCACAGATCCGCGACGTCGAGCGGGTCCACCTGCTCGGCACCCGACAACGCCCACCGCAGAGAGGAAAGATCGAACTCTCCCGGCGTCGCCTGCCGGCGCAGGCGCTTGGCCAACAGGTTGTAGGCAAAGTTCGGTGCGGCGGTCATGGTGCCCTGATACTTATCGATCAGCCTGGGCCACAACAGAATATCGCTAAGGAAGTCCATCGGTGTGATCTTCACCAGCTCGGCACCGTAGTACATCGGTACCGTCAGATAACCCGTCATGCCCATGTCGTGAAAGCACGGCAGCCAGCTGACGATCACGTCGTTGTCGGCGTCGAAGTTGCAGCCGACGGTCATCGCGTTCGCGTTGGCGACGATGTTGGCGTGGGTGATTTGCACTGCCTTGGGAGAGCCAGTGGAACCACTCGTCAGTTGCATCAGTGCTACGGCGCCCTCGCCGATATCCAGCGGCGCGATCGGATCGCTGGCGAGGAGTTCCTCGATGGTCAGCACCGTCATTCCCAGCTCGGCCAGCACCGGCGCGGCAGCCATGAAAGGGTCGGAGATTACCACAGCTCTCGCCGCGATCATGTGGACGACGGCGGTGGTCTCCTCAGCCCAGCGCACCAGGTCGGTGCGGGGCGTGGGCTGGTGAAGCATCGTCACGCTCGCGCCGCGCATCCAAATGCCCTGGGCGGTCGGCGCGATCTCCACCGGCGAGCCAGCCAGCACCGCGACCGCATCACCGGGTCCGATTCCTGCGGCGGCCAATCCACCCGCCACTTGGCGGGCCCGTTCGTGCACTTCGGCCCAGGAGTGACGGACAGGAGCGTGCGGCTCCCCGGTGATCAGGCCCTTCGTACTGTGCCGGGCGTTGGCGTACATGGTTTCGGTAAATCGGCTCATTAAAGCCCCTATTGCATTACATGAAGGGCCTGTGATCGGCTCCTCGAAACGGGGTCGCGCCCGCAGCGCGCGGGATGCGTACAGCGAGCAAGACAAGAACGCGCGAGCCGCTGAAGTTCGACTGTCGTCGGCCGCTGCTGGGCCGCGATACCGTGTAGACCTCCTCAGGTCCACTTCAGAAAGTCCTCGATCCGATCGGGTCGAGGGTCCTTATTTGCTAGACGCTTTCACTGTACGCGTTGCGGAGCTAGTCGTCCGCCAGGCGCGTCCGGTCAGGCCTGGGCTGGCTAAGGGGTTCAGATCGCATCAGCGGCGGAATCTACGTGCGTCGCTAGCTACTGCTTCTTTTCGGCGTGGCCACCGAACTCGCTCCGCATCGCCGACAGGATTTGGTCGGTGAACTCACCTAGCCCTCGCGATTCAAATCGTTCATAGAGCGAGGCGGTGATCACCGGGGCGGGCACGCCCTCGTCGACCGCGGCAAGCACTGTCCAACGGCCCTCGCCGGAGTCAGAGACTCGACCGCTGAAGTCGGCGAGGCCTCGGGAGCTCGCGAATGCATCCGCGATCAGGTCCACCAGCCACGATCCCACCACCGATCCGCGCCGCCATACTTCGGCGACTTCGCCGACGTCGATGTCGTACTGGTAGGCCCACGGATCGCGCAGCGGGCTGGTCTCGGCGTCGGCAGTCCGGTCCGTCTTTCCGGCGTCAGCGTGCTTGATGATGCTGAGGCCCTCGGCGATCGCGGCCATCATGCCGTACTCGACACCGTTGTGAACCATCTTGACGAAGTGCCCGGCACCGCTGGGACCGCAATGCAGGTACCCGTCAGGCGCTGTCCCGTCTGTTTTTGTCCGGCCTGGGGTGGGCTCGGCGCTGCCCTGCCCGGGCGCGATGGTCTTAAAGATCGGGTCCAGGCGGGTGACCACCTCTGCCTCGCCGCCGATCATCAGGCAGTAGCCGCGCTCCAGACCCCAGACCCCGCCGCTAGTTCCGCAGTCCACATAGTGCAGGTTCTCTGTCAGCAGTCGCTGGGCGCGGGTGATGTCGTCGCGGTAGTAGGAGTTACCGCCGTCGATCACCGTGTCGCCGGGAGCTAGCAGCGGAACGAGTTGGTCCAACGTCGAATCCACGATGGCCGCCGGCAGCATCAGCCAGATTGCGCGGGGTTTGTCCAGATTCTCGACGAAGTCCGCCAATGAAGACGCGCCGGTGGCCCCCTCTTTCACGAGGTCCTCGACGGCTGCGGAATTGACGTCGTAGGCGACGCAGCTGTGCCCGTCGCGCATGAGCCGGCGGACCAGATTGGCTCCCATTCGGCCCAGTCCCACCATGCCGAGTTGCATCGGGGTCTCAGTCGTCATGTCGCTCCTCTTGGACTTCAGTGTCGGTTGGTGAACTTGGGGGTGTTTCCCGCACCACCCTGCCTCCTGCACCTGAGAAGTTCCAGGTTTTGGCTAGCATCGTTTCTAGGCGCGGCGATTGTATGTCCAATGACGTTGCCGGACAGCAACTCCGGAACTTAGCGGAGCATCAGGATGACGCCCGAGCTGTCCAGCCGATGATGGTCAACCACTGTTTCGACGGCCTATTGCGGACCCACTATGCTAGCATGTCCCGCGCTGTGCCGACTCGCCGCCACGGTGCCCTCGGTACCCAGGATGTGCGCCGAAGTTGCGGCACATTTCGGCGCAGTGGCGGACTGACTCTGGGAATCTACGCGGTGAGCTATCCGGTGAGCTTCAACCCCCTGTCCATACCCGACGGATCTAACGATGCCGCGGTGCGTCGGCCGCGCCGCGGTATTCATCGTCGGCTTGGCCCGGTTACAGGGGGCGCGTTCGTCAGGGCCCTGAGTTAGCTGTGCGCATCTAGCTTTCGGCTGTGCTGGTCTCGGGCGGTGGTTTGAGGGCTGGGAATATGCCCAGCGTATTCCCAGCTGATGTGCAGATTCAGGGGCTGTGAGATGTATTGGGGCATATAGGCAGAACTGATTGCTGCCCGTCTAGCCAATACGCACCCGGGACCGATCCCAACGTGCTAAGGCTAGACCAAGCGGGCTGTTGGAGAAGTTTGATTCTTACCGCGCCCAAGGAGGTCGCGATGGACCGTGCCAGGTATATCGGTTGGGCCGGATCGTTAGCGGTGGCGTTGGGCATCGCCGGTGTCGGGGTGACTGCGCCTGCGGCAGGTTGGGCTGATGCGGGCGATTCCAGTTCTGGTGGGAAGTCCTCGGAATCC
>DAOUYK010000082.1 GCA_030666145.1 Mycolicibacterium sp.
GCTGTTGAGTTGCGCAGTATCCCTGTTTTGATTCCGCCGGGGTGCACCCTGGTCACCGCCACCGGGTGACCGTTGATGGCCATCTCTTGGTAGAGCGATTCGGTGAAGCCGCGCACCGCGAATTTCGCTGCGTTGTACGCACTCTGGCCAGGCACTCCGAACAACCCGAACACGCTTGAGATGTTCACGACGTGTCCGTCGCCGGAGGTGATCAGGTGCGGGAGGAAGGACTTGGTGCCGTTCACGACACCCCAGAAATCAACATCGATCACCCGTTCAAAGTCCTTGAACTGGGTGACCTCCACGTCGCCGATGAACGCGATGCCCGCATTGTTATAGATCTGGTTGACCTTGCCGAAGTGTTCGGCGACACCGTCGGCGTAAAGCTGGAAAGTCTCGCGCTCGGTGACGTTGAGGCGGTCAGACTTCATCGGGGCGCCGATGTCGTTTAGGCGCCGCTCTGTCGTGGCTAGGCCCTCGGTGTCGATGTCGCTGATCGCCACGTGGGCGCCGGAGCGGCCCAGCTCGATTGCCAGCGCCTGGCCGATCCCCGACCCGGCGCCCGTCACGACCGCTACCTTGCCGGCAAAGCCATCCATGAATACTCTCTCTCGTTTCGAAATGTCGCTTCGGCCCCGGTCGAGGCTAGCCTGGCAGGTGCCCTTCGGGGCACCTGTCGGACAGGCTCTGCATAAACATGCACAAGATATCTACCTTCTTCGACATTTATCGAATCATTAACCCGTACACAGCCTGGCTGACGTAGTACGGCCCGGTCTGTGTAGGCCCCTAGGGGGCGCTCCCCCGTGCCCCTGTGTGCGAGATGCGTTGTGCTGCATATCCATACACCCTGGTGCCTGCCCCTGCTGCCTGTGCAGGGGCAGGTGCTAGTGCGAGTGCTGTGCTGCCCTGTCTGTGTGCCTGTGCTGGTGTGCCCCGGTACCCGGGTGCCCTGCCTGTGCTGCTGGTGTGCTGTGCAGCAGGGTGTGCCAGCCGTGTGCTGTGTCCTGCTGTCTGCTCACTGTGTGCCCGCTGCTGCCTGCTGTGCCCCGCGGACCACGCACCGGGGTGTGCTGCTGCTGTGTGCCATGCGGGTAGGTAGGGCTGTGCGTGATGGGGGAGCAGGCAGTAGCAGGTCTGTTGTCGGGGTGTGCACTGGTGTGTTGGGGATATGGCCTTGGGTATGGGTTCGGGGCTATGGGTTCGGCAGGGCTGAACTGTTTGAGGATCTTCTGAATCCATGTTGTCGTATGTGTTGCCCGCATGTTGTTGGAGGCCACTGCCACGATAAGCAGCAGCGTCACCACCGACGACAGGCCGGTGACCAGTCCAATTGGGATGAGTGCAGGTACCAGCCCTGGTTGCAGTATGCCGCTGAACGACATCGTGGCCACCACGTACACCGTGGTGACGGCCACGACAGTAGCTGCGCGGTGAGCGAAGAAGCTGGCCAGCGACACCGGAGTGACCCGCAGCGCGGCCAGGGTTCCGGCGTCGATTTCGTCGAGGACCAGGAACGCCCCCAGCCCGCCGACGATGATGATGCTGGTCAACATCAGCAGCCCGGTGATGACCAGAGGGTAGTAGGGCACGAGGTCGAAGGCGTATCGACGGGCTAACGTCGTGGTAAGCGGTGGCACCAGAACGACGGTGCCCACGGTCCAGATCACCGGGGCCAGTACCAGCATGACAAGCAGCGGATCACGGTAGGTACCGCGAATGTCGTTGCGGCCAAATGCTGCCCAGGCCGGAGGGTTCAGCAACGGCGTCGATCTTTCGGACATCACAGCACCCCAGACCGTGCGATCACATAACGCTCAAACAGCACCTCAGCCACCCGGTACAGCGCGGCGGCGCAGACCAATGGATAGATCACCGCATACGCGACCTGCCATCCAGCCAGGCTCACCTGGTCGAACACCGCGCCGAACAGCAGCAGGGGTCCCAGCGTCGGGATGATGTACAGCACGGGGTTGACCCAGACGCCCAACAGGTACAGCACCGGTAGGCCAAGTATGACCATCGGCGCCATCGTGGACAGTAACCAGTCGCTGACCGACGAGAACGGGAGTGCCGATGCGAATCCCACGAGCAGCATGACCAGCGTTCCCAGCATGACTCCTGCCAGCAGCGGCACGACGTGAAAGTCGTTGCCGTGCGTCGCCATTACCACGACCACAGCAACGAGCAGCGAAATCGCCATCAGCACGAAAATTTTCACCGATAAGTACTCCCGGAACCGTAGCGGGCTGCAGATCGCTGCGCCGAGGGTTCGTTCTTGCTTCTCGAAGAACACCGAGCCGCCGATGAAGAAGAAGCCGATGATCGTGATATCACCCATCAGTACGTAGGGCTCGACGATGGTGCGCAGATGCTGAGGCATCGGCAGCAGCACTGCAAGCCATAGCAGCCCGGAGAGAACACCGGCGTGTATGAACCGCTGCCGTACCTGCACGGTGGCTTCCAGCCGTAGCGCGCTAGACCACCGGCTCATGTCAGGCTCCTGCCGGTGACGTCAACGAACACGTCGTTGAGGCTGGCCTCTCTGGTGTGGATCGTCTCCACGTGATGGTCGCGCAGCACGGCGTGGAACGCGGGTTCTTCGGCCAGGCCGTCCAGTGGGAACTCCGCGGTCGTCAAGGTGCCTTGCGGGCTGCGGTATTGGACGTGTACCAGCCGTTGGCTTCGAGCGATCTTGAGTTCAGCGGGTTCATCGAGTGCCACGATGCGCCCCTCGACTACGAATGCGACCCGGTCGCAGAGTTCGTCGGCGGTGGCCATGTCGTGGGTGGTGAGAAAGACGGTGCGCCCGCGAGCCTTCAGGTCCAGGATCATGTTCTTGACGGTGCGGGCATTGACCGGGTCCATTCCCGAGGTCAGTTCATCGAGGAACAGCAGCTCGGGTTCGTTGAGCAGCGACCGTAAGAACGTTAGGCGCATCTGCATTCCCTTGAAATACTGGCCCACTCGGATGTCTGCGGCATCGCCGAGTCCGACAGCCTCAAGCAAGTAGCGGGGATTCAACGTGTCCCCTTCGTACAGGGATGCGAAGAATCGCAGATTCTCGGCGCCGGTGAGCTTCAGGTAGTGGTTGGGCAGTTCGAAGGACACATCGATGCGCTGGTAGTAGTCCGGCCCCCAGTCGAGCGGATCCCTGCCCCAGACCGGCCTGTCCGCCATGGCCGCGCAGCAACCCGATCAGCAGCTTCTGGGTGGTGGAGTTGCCGGCCCCGCTGGGGCCGAGGAATCCGAAGATCTCACCGCGGCCAACGGTGAAATCCATACTGCGCACCGCGGGCTGCTCCGACTTGGGATAGGTGTATGCCAGGTTGCGAACGTCGATGACGTCCTCGGCGGGGTTTATCTCTGTCTGGTCGCCTTTCGGGTTACGCGCAGCGGAATTTCACATCCGACCAGACTTCCCGGAGCACCGACACAGACGGTACGCAACTTTGAGAAATAGTTGAAGAACATTTGTGATGGTGGTGAATGTCTTTCAGGGTTCGATCACATTTGATGGGTCGGGCCGCTTATCCGCTGCGAAGTCGGCATGGAAAGCAGTATGCCCGCCCGTCAATCAGTCGTCGGTCTGGGCGCCGGACGGGTGAGATCGCCGAGCCACGGCACCCGAACCGGGCAGCACCGCCGAATCCGTCGTCACCCGCGCGGCGGCAGCATCTGGAACCCGTCGATGATCTCCTGCGCGTCGCGCTGGTATTTCGGGTTTTCGCCGTCGGCGGTCTGGATCGTCAGCGTCGCAAGGTATGTGGTGCGCCCGGTATCGGAGACGACTGCGTGCATGATGATCGGACGCTCGGGCGCTGGACCCATCGGAGGCGCTGTGTAATCTGTGGTTTCCGAGGGCAAGCCGCAGGTCGTGTTGGCCTCGGTGGAGAGCCCGGAGGCGCCCATCATGGTGATGAGGTTGGAGCGGTTCTCGTCGAACACCTCGTCGGCGTCCTGGTTTCCACGCACCGATTCGAGGGTGACGACGGCGTTGGGCGCGAACCCGTCAGCGGCCATACCCGGTGCGACGATCGCGTAGCGGATGATTCGACTGTCCATCATGGTGTTGCGTCTCCATCCCGGCGGGACTGGGATACGCAGTCGTGGCTCGGCTGCGCTCACCGTCGGGATGTCTTTCAGCGGTGCCTCCACCGTCGCGCACTGACCGTCGGTGCTCGGCGATCCCGGTCCGGCGCCGAGACCGGTGACCGCCGTACCTGTGATGTTGCGGGAGCAGCCGGTCAGCAGCACCGTCATCGCAGTGATGACGATGAGTATCGATCTGACAATCACGCGCACCGTCCAATTCTTCGCGCCGAAACTGCTTTCCGGCAGGCCTGCATTCGACGCAACTCTGCTGCAGCACAGCCTGGCCGCAACATGATCAGTTCCCTTGCAGGGTACGCAACAGGAACTCGTAGATGAGCGCCGCGCGGAACGCGGTCTGGGCGTTGTCCGCCGCGCCCGCGTGGCCGCCCTCGATGTTCTCGTAGTACTGAACCGGCTGGCCGGCCGTTTCGAGCGCCGCAGTCATCTTTCGGGCATGACCGGGGTGTACCCGGTCGTCCCGGGTAGACGTGGTGATCAGCACGGGTGGGTACCGGCGCTCAGACGAGATATTTTGGTACGGCGAGTATTTCGACATGAACTCCCAGTCGTCGGGGTTGTCGGGATCCCCGTACTCGGCGACCCAAGAGGCTCCAGCCAGCAACAGGTGGAAACGTCGCATGTCCAGCAAAGGCACACTGCACACCAGCGCGCCGAACAACTCCGGGTATTGCGTGAGCATGATGCCCATCAGCAAGCCGCCGTTGCTGCCGCCCTGCGCACCCAGTTGCTCTACTGTCGTGATGCCGCGGGCGACCAGATCTTTGGCGACCGCGGCGAAATCCTCGGCCACCAGGTGCCGACCTTCGCGCATGGCCTGGGTGTGCCACGTGGGGCCGTATTCTCCGCCCCCGCGAATATTGGCCAGTACGTATGTACCGCCACGGGACAACCACAGCCTGCCCAACACCCCGTCGTAGCCCGGAGTGCGGGCCACCTCAAATCCGCCGTAGCCGCCGAGCAGTGTGGGTCCAGCGGCCTGGCGGTGGCGGTGGCCGACCACGAAGTACGGGATTGAGGTGCCGTCATCGGAAGCGGCGAAGTGCTGCGTCACCTCGATATCGGCAGCATCGAAGAACGACGGGGCGCACTTGATTGGCGTGAAGTTCGCTTGGCCCGCTTCCCCGTACAGCAGACGCGACGGTGCATCGAAACCCGCCGAGTCAAGAAAGACCTCGTCGCCCAAACTATCGGCGGCGACGATCGTGGTGTTGGTGTTCTCCGGCAGTTCTGTCACCGTTGCCTTCGTCCAGGTGCCAGGCGTGAGCACCTCGACGTGGCTAGCCACATCGGCGAGTGTGACGACGATGAGGTGATCGCGCGTCCACGCGTAATGGTGCAGGCAGCTGTGCTCGTCGGGTGCAAACACGACCTGCAATTCGGCGGTACCGGCCAAGAATTCGTCATAGTCGGCGGCCAGCAGGGAGCCGGCCGGGTAGTTCTCCAGGCCGGCCCCGAGGCTGTAGCACCAAGCGGTTCGCAATTCGATCAGCAGCCAGTTGCGGTGCACCGAGATGCTCGCGTCAGTGGGGGTGTCGATGCGGATCAGCTCGCCGGCTTGCAACTCGTAGACCTCTTCGTTGAAGAAGTCCAGCGCTCGGCTCACCAACGTGCGTTCGAAGCCGGCGGTGCGGTCGACCGACGCCGCGACGATAACGTCTGTTGCCGCGCCGCCAAACACGGTGTCGGCGGCGGCGAGCGGCTGGCCACGGCGCCACCGCTTGACTAGGCGGGGATATCCCGAATCGGTCAGCGAGCCCTCCCCGAAGTCGGTGCCGACCAGGACGGTGTCGCGGTCCTCCCAGCTGATCTGTGATTTGGCTTCAGGCAGCGTGAAACCGGCGTCGACGAATTCGCGGGTGCCCATGTCGAACTCGCGCACGACCGCGGCGTCCGAACCGCCGGGGGACAAGCTGATCAGCGCCAGCGAATGATCCGGTTCGATCACGTCGGCGCCGGCCCACACCCAGTTGGTGTCGTCGTCAGCCGCCAATTGGTCGACGTCGATGACTACATCCCAGGCGGGTTGTTCGCAGCGGTAGCTTTCCAGCGTGGTGCGCCGCCACAGCCCGCGTGGATTGGCCGCGTCGCGCCAGAAGTTGTAGAGGTACTTCCCGCGTCGACGCACGTAGGGGATCCGCGCGTCGGTGTCGAGCACCTCAAGTGCTGCTGAACGCATCTGATCGAAACGCTCGCCACCGAGCTCGGTCATCGTGGGTTCGTTGTGCTCGCGCACCCATGCGAGGGCCTGGTCGCCGCTGACCTCCTCGAGCCAGAGGTAGGGGTCGGCGTCGTCGCGGGTGTCTGTCACGCCACCATTCTGCGCAATGGAGTCGGCAGGCTTGGGCCCGGGACGTGGAAGGCGACGTGGAAGGTGACACCGCCGACCGTCTGGGGATACCGGAACGGAGCACAATGGCTGACATGGGCGCACCGAGCCGAGCACTGATCACCGAGTCCGCTGCCGGACTGCTTCGCCGTCTGCAGGCGCGCCACGGCGCGCTGATGTTCCATCAGTCCGGTGGCTGCTGCGACGGCTCCGCACCGATGTGTTACCCAGACGGCGACTTTCTTGTCGGTGACCGTGACGTCTTGCTGGCGGTGCTGGATGTCGGCACCGCCGAGGCGAGGGGCGAGGGTGCTGTCGGGGTGCCGGTCTGGATTTCCGGTCCCCAGTTCGAAGCGTGGAAGCACACCCAGTTGGTCATCGATGTCGTTCCGGGCCGGGGTGGCGGATTCAGTCTGGAGGCGCCTGAGGGTCTGCGCTTTCTGTCCCGGGGTCGGGCATTCACCGACGACGAGAACACCGCATTGGCAGCGGTGCCCGTAGTCACCGGTGCCGATTACGAACGTGGTGTGCGGCCGTCGCGGGCGGGCACTCACATCTTGGCTGCGACGGGCCCGGAAATCCAAGCGAGTTGCCCGGTTCCGGACACGCGCCCCTAAGTGGCGTCACGAGTCGACACTCCGGGGCGCGGGTTCGGCCCGCCATGACGTTCGGCCCGCCAATGACCTGGCATCGCACCTCGCCTCGACCGTGGTCCTGTACGGCGGCTACGTCTTTGGCTGGGTTGGGGGTTGGCCGAGGAATGGCCGGCCTTGCCGTGCCCATTAGGGTGGGTAAGCGTGACCCACTATGACGTCGTCGTCCTCGGAGCCGGCCCCGGCGGATACGTTGCGGCCATTCGCGCCGCACAACTCGGGCTGAACACCGCCATCGTCGAACCCAAGTACTGGGGTGGTGTGTGCCTCAATGTCGGGTGTATCCCGTCCAAGGCGCTGCTACGCAACGCCGAGCTCGCACACATCTTCGCCAAGGAAGCTAAGCAGTTCGGTATCAGCGGGGAGGCGAGCTTCGACTACGGTGCGGCTTTCGACCGCAGCCGCAAGGTGGCCGACGGCCGCGTCACGGGCGTGCACTTCCTGATGAAGAAGAACAAGATCACCGAGATCCACGGCTTTGGCAAGTTCACCGGTGCCAAAACCCTCGAGGTCGACCTGAACGACGGTGGAACCGAGAAGGTCGAGTTCGACAACGCGATCATCGCGACGGGCTCCAGCACCCGGCTCGTGCCCGGTACGTCGCTGTCGGAGAACGTCGTCACCTACGAGAAGCAGATCTTGACCCGCGAACTGCCGGGATCGATGATCATCGCCGGTGCCGGGGCCATCGGCATGGAGTTCGCCTACGTGCTCAGGAACTATGGCGTCGAGGTCACCATCGTCGAGTTCCTGCCGCGAGCGTTGCCCAACGAGGATGCCGAGGTCTCCAAGGAAATCGAGAAGCAGTACAAGAAGCTGGGCGTGAAGATCATGACCGGCACCAAGGTCGAGTCGATCGTCGACAGTGGAGGCGGGGGATCAGTCACCGTCACCGTGAGCAAGGACGGCAAGACCGAAGAACTCAAGGCCGACAAGGTGTTGCAGGCCATCGGGTTCGCGCCGAACGTCGAAGGGTTCGGGCTGGACAAGGCAGGTGTTGCGCTGACCGAGCGCAAGGCGATCGGCATCGACGATTACATGCGCACCAACGTGGGCCACATCTACGCGATCGGCGATGTCACCGCCAAGCTGCAGCTGGCGCACGTGGCCGAGGCGATGGGCGTGGTCGCCGCCGAAACCATCGCCGGGGCCGAGACGCTGACGCTCGGTGACTATCGGATGATGCCGCGCGCGACCTTCTGTCAGCCGCAGGTTGCCAGCTTCGGACTGACCGAGGAGCAGGCGCGTGAGGAGGGCTATGACGTCAAGGTCGCGAAGTTCCCGTTCACTGCGAATGCCAAGGCGCACGGAGTGGGTGACCCGAGTGGCTTCGTCAAGTTGATCGCCGACGCCAAGTACGGCGAACTTATCGGTGGGCACTTGATCGGGCACGACGTCTCCGAACTGCTGCCTGAGCTCACGCTGGCCCAGAAGTGGGATCTGACCATCAACGAACTGGCCCGCAACGTGCACACGCACCCGACGATGTCGGAGGCCTTGCAGGAGTGCTTCCACGGGTTGGCCGGCCACATGATCAACTTCTAGTTGAGATCCATCCTGGTCGCCGGTATCGGCGGATTGGTGGTCGGCCACATCCTGTGGTTGGCCGGAATCTCTGCTGCTATCGCGTCGACGGACAGATCCACCTGGGTGTTGGTTATCGCCGCGGTGTCGTTGGTCGTCGGTATCGCCGCCGGCATGTTGGGTTGGCGGCAGTGGAAACGCCAGACGCTTAGGGGTGAAGCATGGGCGGTGTTCCTGTGGGCACTGACGGTGTCACCGCTGCTGCTGTCGCTTACAGTGCTGGGCGTGACGTACCTGTAGCGCCGGTCAGTCCGGGAAGTCCAGCGGTACGCCCAGCGTGCTGATAGTCGCAGCCAGCCCGTCGTATTGAGCTGCAAGCAGACAGAATTCGATCAGCTGTGGTTTGGTGAAATGCCCCGCGAGGGCCTGCCATGTCTGCGCTGACACCCCGCGGGTGACGACAAACTCGTCGGTAGCGGTGATCAGCACCCGCTGCCGGTCGGTGAGCCCGTCGGCGTCGGGGCCTTCGAAGATCCTGGCCTGTACCTCGGTGTTCAAGCCACGGCTGCGGGCCAGCCGGCGATGCTGCTGCAGTTCGTACTCGCATTCGCGGAGATGGCCCACGCGCAGGATGACGGTCTCGGCGTCGCGCCGCGAGAGCTTGCCGGCGTAGAGAAGGTAGCCCGACAGCGGCAGCCATACCGGGAACAACAGCCGGTGCCGGCCGAGCACGTTGAACAGGCTGAAGCGCGGGGCCCGGATTCCTCGTGCGCCGATCTTGGCAATCGCCCAACTGACCGGCCCCAGCTCGCGGAAGCCGCCGGGCGGGATTCGCGCGGGCGCGCTCGACTCTTCGCGCGAGCCGCCATCGCGCGTGCTCATGACTGCTTCACCAGATACGGGGACACCGTGGAGCGGTGTTCGTCGATGTCCAGCGCTCGGCCCAGCGCCGGGAACGCGCGTTGCGGGCAGTTATCGCGTTCGCATACCCGGCAGCCAGCGCCGATCGGAGTGGCCCGGACAGTGGGGTCACCGGACAAATCGAGCCCTTCTGAGTAGATCAGCCGCTGCGCGTGGCGCAGTTCGCAGCCGAGGCCGATCGCGAATGTCTTACCTGGCTGACCATAACGCGAAGCGCGGCGTTCCACCGTTCGCGCCACCCACATGTAGCTGCGCCCGTCGGGCATCTCGGCGAGTTGCACCAAGATCTTGCCGGGGTTGGCGAAGGTCTCGTAGACGTTCCACAGTGGACACGTTCCGCCACTGGACGAGAAGTGAAAACCTGTGGCGGACTGACGTTTCGACATGTTTCCGGCGCGGTCGACGCGGACGAATGAGAACGGGACGCCACGCATCGAGGGCCGCTGAAGCGTCGATAGCCGATGGCAGATGGTCTCGTAGCTGACCGAGTGGTACGCCGAGAGCCGCTCGACGTCGTAGCGGAACTTCTCTGCCACGTCGTGGAAGTGTCCGTACGGAAGCACTGTGGCCGCCGCGAAGTAGTTCGCCAGCCCCAGACGCGCGAGCCGCTGGGACTCCGCGCTGGTGAAGTGTGCGTCGACGACGAGTCTGTCGATCAGATCGCCGCACTCGAGGTAGGCTAGCTCTGCCGCCATCCTGAACACCGTTTGCCCCGATGACAGCTGGACGCTGATCTCCAGCGTCTTCGACTCCGGGTCATAGCGGTGCAGAACTCCCTCGCCGAGGTCGATACGGCGAATGATTCTGACACCGTGCACGATTCGTAGGCGGTCGGCTAGATCGCCGACAAGGTCACCCCGTTGGATCCGCATGCCGGCGGTGAGCTCTTCGGCCGCGGTGTCGAGTTCGTGCAGGTAATTCTGGCGTTGGTAGAAGTAGTCGCGCACCTCTTCGTGGGGCATCGTGATGGATCCAGACCCGGAGCTGAGGCCGCTGCCTGCGGTGCTGATGTTGAACCGATCCTCGGTCGCTGCTGCAAGCTGGGTGGTGCTGAGCTGGTAGCGGCGATGCAGGTTGACCATGGCTCGGGCCAGCGTGGGATGTGCGCCGACCATGTCGGCGACCTCGGTTGGGTCCACGGCGACGCCCAGGTCGCGGTCCATAATCACCTCGCGCAGCTCGGCGATCAGCCGGGTGTCGTCCTGAGAGGCGAAGAATGTGGCATCCACCCCGAACACATCGGTGATGCGCAGCAACACCGCGACGGTCAGAGGCCGGACGTCGTGCTCGATCTGGTTGAGGTAGCTGGGAGAAATCTCAAGCATCTGCGCCAACGCGGACTGGCTGAATCCACGTTCGCTTCGCAGCTGCCGCACGCGGGCTCCGACGAACGTTTTGGCCACGGATGCCAGCGTAGCAACGTTGCAAATGTGTCCTTAGCATCATTCGCATTCGGGGGTGGTGTGGCAGTATCGAGATCCGTGAGTACCACCGGTCAGCCCAGGGGCTTCCCGGCTGGCGTCGGCAAAGCCATGATGGAAGTGCCCGACCCCCACCCGGACGTGTTCGATATCCAATGGCCGCTACGGGTAGCCGACGTGGACCGCGTGGGCAGGCTGAAGTTCGACGCCGCAACCCGCCATATCCAGGACATTGGCTCAGATCAGCTCCGCGAGATGGGCTTCGAGGAGACCCACCCCTTGTGGATCGTGCGACGCACGATGATCGATCTGATCAGACCCATCGAATTCAAGGACATCCTGCGGCTGAGACGCTGGTGCTCGGGGACGTCTAACCGGTGGTGTGAGATGCGGGTCCGCATCGATGGAATACGGACTGGAGGCCTCATCGAATCGGAGGCGTTCTGGATCAACATCAACCGGGAGACTCAAGGGCCCGCGCGCATCGCCGACGATTTCATGGAGGGTCTGCAGCGCACCACAGAGGTCGACCGACTGAGGTGGAAGGCATACCTGAAGGCCGGTAGCCGCGAGGACGCCATTGACATCCGCACCTTCCCCGTCCGTGTCAGCGACATCGACATCTTCGACCATATGAACAACTCGGTCTACTGGAGCGTTGTCGAGGACCACCTGTCGGGGCGTCCCGACTTGATGGCCGGGCCGCTGCGCGTGACGATCGAGCACGATCTCCCGGTGGCTCTCGGCGACAAGTTGGAGATCATCACCCACGTTTATCCGGCCGGATCGACGGATCTGTTCGGCGCAGACCTGGTCGACCGCAGTGTTACGACGCTCACATTCGCCGTCGGCGACGAAACCAAAGCCGTCGCCTCACTGTTCGCCCTCTGAACCGTTCGGCTAAACAGTACAAGCGTACTGACCAGCGTATTCGGTTACTAGCCAGTACCTACTGAA
>DAOUYK010000058.1 GCA_030666145.1 Mycolicibacterium sp.
ACGACACCGTCGAGTCCGAGCAGCAGGGAACCACTATCGTTGGACATGCTCGCGCCTTTGCTTCTGGATGCGTAAAGAACACCCAGTTCACAAGGGCGCGAGCCCCAAATCAGTCACCGACACGATCCCAATCGGTCACACCAGACCCCCACTAAGTCGGAAGAGCCCGGTTAAGGTGGGGCCAAATCTCAAACTGGGCAGGCTTGCGGCGTCGATCGAATCGACGATGGCGAGTAAGCGGCCCCGCCCGCTTGCGCGACCAGTGCCCGGAAGAGAAGAGTGAACAACCAGCAAAAGGAGGTCCCATGAAGACCGCTGCCAACGTGTCGACATTCGTTCGAGCGGAATCCGACGCCGCGATCGAGAAGATCGATGGAGCGAATGGAGGTCGTGATGAGCTGTGATCGTCTGTCCCCCGAAGAGCTTGCTGCGATCACGGAGGAGGCATACATCTTCTCGTTCCCGATGCTGATGGGCTACCGCTACTGCTTTGCGACGTTCTTAGTTCCGTCGCTGCCGTCCTACCGCGGCTCGATCAACGAGATGCACGGTGATCCAGTGACGCTCGATCACAACTTCAAAGACGTCATTACACCGAACGCCGACACGCCCTACTCGATGGCAGCGCTCGACCTACGGGCCGAGCCGATGGTGCTCGACGTGCCGGCGGTGACCGACCGCTACTACGTGATGCAGCTCGAGGACCTGTTCGGCACGAATCCGCACTACGTCGGCTCCCGCGCAACCGGTTCGGAGCCTGGGTCCTACGTGTTGGTCGGCCCCACGTTCACCGGCGACGACCCCGAAGGGTTCTCCGACGTCCTGCGATTCGAGACCGATCTGGTGTTCGTGATCGGACGAACTCAACTCCTCGGCCCCGACGATGTCGAGACCCTGCGTCCGGTCATGAACGCGTACCGCCTCGAGCCGCTCTCGGCGCGTCTCGGCACCGCAGCATCCATCGCGCCGGCGTTCGACTGGCCGGTGTGGAATGACGAGGCATCACGCGACGAACGGTTCATCGGCTACGTCAACCGACTCCTCGAATGGTGCCAGCCCCCACACCCGAGCGAGGAAGCGATGTTCGAGCGCTTCGCGCTGGCCGGCATCGGCGCCGGTTTGCCGTTTGACCACGACGACCTCGATGACGATGTCCGCGCTGCCCTCCGTTCCGGGGTCGACCGGGCACGTGTCAAGATCGCCGACCGGGTAGAGAACCTCGGCGGCAAAATCAATGGATGGTCCGCCGTCGAAGCACTCGGAAACCGCGACTTCTTCGATGGCGACTACCTGCTCCGGGCGGCTGGGGCGACGGCCGGATGGGGCGGCAACGACAAGATCGAGGCCCACTACCCGCTCGCCCGCGAAGACGCCGCCGGCGAACCGCTGTCCGGCGACCACGCGTACCGGCTGCGGTTGGACACACCCCCGCCGGCGAAGGCGTTCTGGTCGGTCACGATGTACGACACGTCCTACGACGGCGTCGCCGGCTACCTGGTGGAGAACAAGATCGGGCGATACCTCATCAACTCCACCACAACGGGCCTGGTGCCCGGTGACGACGGATCCCTGACGATCCACATCCAGCACCACGAACCTGACACCCAGGTAGGCAAGGCGAACTGGCTGCCGGCACCGCAGGGAAGCTTCTACCTAACGATGCGCATCTACTGGCCCGAACCCGAGGCACTCGACGGCACCTGGGAGCCACCACCGGTCGTCAGCGTCTGACCCGAGCGGCCCGGCGAGCTCCCCTGGATTGTCCTGATCGCCGCGGGTGCCGGGTGCTCGTCTCCCGACCCTAGGTTAATGTTACTGCTGGTAACCTATAAAATAGGTAACCCGTACAGGAACGGGCAGCCGCATTACCGCCCAGTCGATGGGCACAGGGCTGGGGTATACCCCCCAGGGGGATCAGCTCAGCCGCAGCACCCGCAGCACGGCGTGTGGCCACCGCACAATGCGGCGGTCAAAGCAGGAGTTCGGCCACAACCGCATACGGACCGCTACCAGCGCTGGCGCCTAGGAACTTGGCGTGGCCCATTCGTAGGTCCTGCGCCTGGACAAATTGGCGCAGAATCCGATCGTGGTCCTTGGTGAAGTCCAGACCGAACCGAAGTTCTTCATCAGTGATCTCAAGGGTTTTCGCGAGGCCGCGTTTCCTGCCGATGCTGAGGAAACGCTCTGCGTAAATGTCGGTGAAGACAACGCTTCCCTTGGCTGCAATGGTCCTCAGTGCGCCGAGCGTCGCTACGACGTCTGCTTCGTCAAGATAGAGGGTGACCCCTTCCCATAGGAAAAACGTCTTGGCAGCGGGATTGAAGCCCGCGTCGAGTAGACCTTTCGTCCAACCGGCCTCGGTGAGGTCGACCTCGATGAAGCGAACCCGCTCGGTGGGCAGACCTGCCTGATGCAGCCGCGTTCGTTTCATCCGTTGCGTATTGGCTTGATCCACCTCGAACATGGTGAGCCCACTGCCCTCCAATAGAGCGCCATAGAACCGGGTGTCCAGCCCAGCGCCCAGAATGACGAACTGTTCCGCGGCTGCGAGGCGGGCAGCGATAAGAGTGTCGAAGTAGAGCGTTCGCACAATCACTAGGTCCGCGATGCTCTCGCGCCCCTCTCGGGGAACACGTGGGTAGATGTAGTTTCGCCGGGTCATCCGATAGAGCAGATACAGCGGGAATAGAGCCAGCCACAAGCCAGCGATGGAGTCGTTGGGTAACACGCGCGCCAGCTTGCGCGCAGCCGTATCTTGACGGATTCCAAACACATCCATGGTCCAACGGCCATTGAGGACTTCGACTGCTGTTTGGGAAAGGCCGAGCCGCTGGCTGACGCGCAACTGTCTGTAGGTGACCAGCAAGGCGCCGATGATTCCCAGGGGCAGCAGCATGATCTGAACGGCGATGTAGATCGCAAACGGTATGACTACCACTCATCAGCCTCCGCGGGCAGGATTCGCCCCTCATACAACCGGCACAAACCGCACTCTTGACACAGAAAGGCACCACCAAACGGTTCCCCCTCAGAACGCCACTGCCACAGCGGCCAGCACGGCAACAACTGCGGCGAACATCCGTCACCCACTGTAACCAGCTGGCTGTAACCAGCTGGTGATTTCGAAGGCCACCAAAGCCGGTCCCGCGGAGTGCCCTGCCCGTATCCTCAGCCTGTGAGTGCGACGTTTAACAAGACCCGAACGATCGAGCAACGGCGTCAAGCGGTGTCCAACCTGTTCGACTTCCTGGTCAAGGGCGGCGTCGCCGACTCCACGAGGATGGCCTCGGAGGTCCTCGACGTAGGGCACAAGTCCACCATCCATCGTTACCTTCCCGCCAACAGGCCCCTCAGCGGCGATCCGGTCCTGCTCGTGCCCCCGTTGGGATCGCAGTCAGCATGCTTCGACCTGCGGCGCGGATGTTCGCTCACCGAGCACCTCCTGAACAGCGGCCGCCCGACCTACCTGGTGGACTACGGCGAGATGGGGTTGTCCGACCGCGACCTCGGGATCGAGTTCTGGGTATCCGATGTGGTGCCGAACGCCATCAAGAAGGTGTCCCAGGATGCCGGCGGCGCGCCAGTGCATCTCGCCGGATGGTGTCTAGGCGGACTGATCGCACTGCTGACCACCGCCGCCGACAAGGAACTACCGATCAAGTCGGTTGCCATGGTCGCCAGCCCTTTCGACCTCAGCAAGCACCGCACGGTGGCCCCGCTGCGGAGCGCCGGCAAGTACACCGGCGGCCGGATAGTCGGGACCGGGTTGAAGGTGCTCGGCGGCCTGCCGTCCCAGATTGTGGGGCCCGCGTTCAAGGCGACGTCGCTGACGACCTACCTCAAGAAGCCCATCACACTGCTCAGGCATCGTGACGACCGGGAGTTCCTCGCTCAGGTCGAGGCGGTCGACGGGTTGATGAACAGCATGCTCGCCTATCCGGGACGCGCAACGCTCCAGGTGTACCAAAAACTGGTACAGCGAAACGAACTGGCAGCCGGAAAGATTCAGGGCCCGAACAAACTGGTCGACCTTGCCGATGTGCGCGTACCGGTGATGAACGTGGCCGGCACTTCGGATGTGCTGGTGCCCGTCGCAGTCGCCCATCATGTCGGAGAGCTGCTGCCGAATTCCCCCGACGTCCAGCTCGAGACCGCCCCCGGCGGGCACCTTGGAGTCTTGACCGGCCGCTCAGCGCAAACTACAACTTGGGCGATGATTGACGACTTCCTTGACAAGCAGCCTGCCTGAGCCGCCGCCGCACACGAACCCGTCGCCCGCGGAGAAGCTCCGAGCTGGGGACGTGCGTTAGCGACGCCGACGGCAACGAGATGGAGAGAAATGCTGGGGTCCGCAATCGTTGACAACCAACCGACGGCATCACCCGACCGCCTATAGACCGTCTACCGCTGGTTAGTGACAGGCCAGCTACTCCTCATCGTCGATGACGTGAATGGCGGCCTCCTCGGCGGAGGCTGCACCTCCGTCGATACCCACGTCATCAGCCACCAGTTCTGCGTCTACGTCTTCGCCAAACCCCTGGTCCGGCGCGGCAAGTCGACCTGCTCGCGCGTCTCCCACCTCATTTCGCTGCGGAAATTCGGCCTCCCGCTCGGCTTCGTCGGATCGTCGCTGCTCGTCTTTGTCCAACGGGTCATTTAGCCGCATTGCTTCGCCACTCCCCCAGGATCTCCTCAAATGGCAACCGGACTGGCTTGCACCGAGCCGGCCCGGGCGCACACCCCCCGTTGGCGCCCCATCGATACCCGCCAGCAATAAGCACCACGGCGAGAACCGGGCCGAACCACCCGCAGCATCACCGCGGGTTCTTGTCGGTTCCGGTTGAATGTTGCGCAGCCGCGGCGGTACCTGCTCACTTTTCGACCGGAACCGACAATCTCCGGAAACGCCGGGACGGATCACAAGACCTCGACGGTCCGATAATGCTCAGGCGTCGACCTCAGGGCCTGACCAGTCGTTCGGGACTAGGTAGATACGTTCGAGACTAGGTAGATAATGGTGTTTCCCAGGGGGATTCAGGGGTGTCGGTCGGACTCGAGGTGATCAAGGTGATTGCCTTGGCGGTGGCTAGGATTCTTCTACTATCCAGTGAGGAGATTGGCTCGCTGCCCAGCAGGCCGCCGTCTGACACAAAGGAGCCCGCCGATGGAAAACATCTCGCTTACCGGCATGGTCGAGGAAAAACTGACCGAAGCCCGGAAGACGAATAGCGGCCGCGCGGCACACACCATCCATGGCGGTAGCGAACACGAGTTGCGCCAGACCGTGATGGCCTTGCTTGCAGGACACGAGCTGGCCGAACACGACAGCCCAGGAGAGGCGACCCTGCAGGTGCTGCGTGGCCACGTCCGCCTGACAGCCGGCGATGATTCGTGGGAAGGCAAGACGGGCGACTTCGTCGCGGTCCCGCCTCAACGGCACGCGCTGGTGGCGGTCGAGGACTCGGCGATCATGTTGACCGTCCTGAAGAACCTCACGTCGGCATAGCCTCGAACGCGGCCGCTCGTGCTTAGAGACCCGCTCGCAGATATTGGGCTCAGTAACTGAGCAGCTCAGCAAGGTAGACCATTACGCCACGGACGACAACGGTTGTGTACCAGAGGGTGCCGGCGGTTGTGATCGCCACGGGCGTCCCGCATACCTGGAGTAGCCCGATCCTGTCGCCTTGGGCAGCACCTGACCGCCGTAGCCGAACCGACGAACCCCAATCCAACCGGTACGCGCACGACGACGACCCGACCCAGCAGAACGCCGATCCCCTGCTTCGGTCTCCGAAGCACGTCGTGCAGCCATCTCGCCTTCTGTTTTCAGGAATTTATCAACAGTTCAGTATGCGATCAGAAATCGACGCAGCGTACGTTTTCGCAATACGCGCGAGGCCGATCATGGCGACGCCGAGCCACGCTGACATACCACCCGCTCGGTGGCAGGCTCGCCGCGCCGCACTCCGAGCCCGCGGTGTACCCGATGACGAGCCCCGTGTCGGTGAATGCCTGTTAGCCCTCGCGCACTGGAGGGTCAGGTTGCTGTACCGGTTCCTGTCCGCGTTAAGCGGCATCTCCGCACACTTCCGGCCCAGACGCCATCGGCTGAGGCGGATCGTGGAAGGCATCTCCATTGGAGACAGGTGCGGCGAGGGCGACTTTCGAGCGGTATGCGTCCGCGGTGGTATAAGTCGAGTTCCAAGATACGACCGAAGGTCTAACCAGGCCTGCGGGTCGTGCGACGGCGGTCGAACACGACCGTCACTGGGCGAGCAGTTTGACCGCATGGTTGAAGACTCTCGGCAAGGTCGCCGCGGCCGGCACGATCATGGTCCGGGCCGGGGAATTACTGGCCGTCAGGAGTCCCGACGTCAGCAGGCGGTACCGGCGTGACATGCGGCGCCACTGGCGCGTGTAGTCCGCCGGATCGTCGGCCAGAACGGCGTTGGCCAGGATTTCGGCGCCGCCCAGCGCGATGCCCAGCCCTTCCCCGGTAAGGGCGTCGACGTATCCCGCCGCGTCGCCGACGAGCATGACCCTGCCCTTGTGCTGACTGGCGGCGCGCTGCCGCAATTGCCCTGCCGCGCGGACCGGACCACCCTGAGTCCCGGCAAGTCGCTCTGCCAGAGCCGGGAATTCACGCAGATGGACGTCGAACTTGCCCTGCCGGGAAGTCAGGATGGCCACTCCGACGCAGTTGTCGGACACCGGGGTTACGTAGGCCTCGGTATGCGCAGCCCAGTAGACCTCGACGGTGTCGGTCCATGGGGCGATCTGGAAGTGCCGGCGGATGCCCCAGCGGCGCGCGGCGTTGGTGGGACGGTCCAGCCTGAGCTGGCGACGGATCGGCGAGTGCAAGCCGTCGGCAGCGGCCAGGTACCGCGCTTCGAGACCGCCGCACCGCACGCTGGTCGCATCCTGCGCGATGTCGCCGATGGCGCCCCTGACGATCCGGACTCCCGCGGTGGCGGCAGCATCGTGGAGAGCTTCGGACAGCACAGTGCGCCGCACTCCGCGTCCGGCGCCGCCCCGGAAGCGGGCCTCCACGCGCCGGGTTCGATCCAGGTAGGTGATGCCGCGAAAAGGCTTGCCGTGCAGGGTAATTCCGATGGCGTCGAGGTGTCGTAACGTATGCGGCATCAGCCCTTCCCCGCAGGCCTTGTCGGTGGGCCCGGTGCGGCGTTCCACCACGGCGACTTCAAGCCCTGCGCGGGCGGCGTGGATGGCCGTGAATAGCCCCGCCGGACCGGCGCCGGCGACCAGAAGATCGTTCACGAAAGCCTCGCTAACGCTGAGTTCTCGACGGATATGCGGGTGCTCAGCAGAGCCGCGTTGAGGATGGTGAAAGCCAGTGCGGTCACCCACGCGGAGTGGACCAACGGCAGGGCGAGCCCTTCGACCGCGACGGCGACGTAGTTGGGGTGCGAGATCCAGCGGTAGGGTCCGCCGTCGACGCGGGGCGCGCCCGGGATCACGACGACGCGAGTGTTCCACTGCCGGCCCAGGGTGGTGATGCACCACCAGCGCAACCCTTGGGCTGCGATGACCAGCACCAGCATCGGCCACCCCAATGCCGGGATGAACGGGCGATGCATCACCGCGACTTCCACCACGCAGCCGACCAGCAGGGCCAGATGCAGAACGACCATCACCGGGTAGTGGCCCGCGCCAATCTCGACGCCGCCGCGGGCCCGGCTCCAGGCGAGATTACGTTGTGCGAGAACCAATTCGGCGATTCGCTCGACGCCAACTGCGAAGAGAAAAATCAGATACCACGTCATGAGGCCGTTACTCACTGCCACTTCATGAGCACTAGTTCCGAGCAGAAACCGGGACCCATTGCCATCATCACCGCGGACGATCCGTCCGCGGGGCGTTTGTCCATCGTGTCGCGCAGGATGTGCAACACCGACGACGACGAGATGTTGCCGATCTCGGCGAGGGAGCGCCAGGTGAGCTCCAGCGCGTCGGCGGGCAACGTGAGGCTTTCGGAGATCGCCTCGATGACCTTCGGGCCGCCGGGATGGCTGACCCACACGCCGATGTCGTCGATCTCGCGGTCGTGGCCGTCGAGGAAGCCAGTCATGTCGTCACGCAGGTAGCGGCTGACCATGTCAGGCACCTCCGGGGACAGCACGAGCTGGAACCCGGAGGCACCGACGTCCCAGCCCATGGTGCGCAACGAGTTCGGGTATAGCCGGCTGGCCGAATCGATGATCCGCGGCCCAGTGATGCCCAGCTTCTCGGCCCGGCGCTCACCGACGGCCACCACCGCCGCCGCACCGTCGGCAAACAGAGCCGTTCCCACCAGACCCGCGATGTCCGCGTCGAGGGCGGCGAAGTTCAGCGAGCACAGTTCGGCCGACACCAGCACCGCAACCCCATCGGGGTTGCCGCGCAGATAGTCGTGGACGCGGGCCACGCCGGCCGCGCCGGCCACGCATCCCAGTCCGAACAAGGGGACGCGTCGCACGTCGGAGCGCATACCGAGCCGCCCGGCGATCCGAGCCTCCAAAGACGGCACCGCGATACCGGTGACCGTCGTCGACATGATCATGTCGATGTCAACAGGCCCGAAGCCGGCGTCCTCCAGAGCTGCCGAGACGGCCGCGCATCCGAGGTCGACGGCGTTCTCGATGAAAGCCGAGTTCGTGTCGCCGAAATCGTTCAGCTCCAGGTAGCGCTCCAGCGGCAGCGCGAGATGGCGGTGGTTGACCTTCGCGGTCTGATGGAATCGCCGAATCAGATCCGCGTGCGGGGCAAACTGGGGCAGCTGGACCAGCGCCTCGGTGATCGCGGACTGGCTGTACCGGTTCGGGGGCAACGCCCCGTGCACTCCGGCGATGACGCTGGTCGGCCACCGCGGGCTACTGTTCAAACCTGTTGGCACCACCATTTTCTCCTCTCGATCCTTGGTGTGATATGTAATTCGGAGCGACCCGCCGTCCGGATTGCATGTGTGACCTAACCGACGGCCAGGCGCTCAATGGCTAGAACGACGACGTGAACGCGACCGTATCGAACACGCCGAACGCGAACGCGAACGCGAACGCGCAGAGCAGCAAGCTCAGCGAGCACGACGCCAATCGCGCACCATCGGACATGACGACGCCGGACTGGACCTGTAAGGCTTGCGCTGAGTGCGGTCACTTGCTGACTTTACTATATCGAGCGCTTTGTCGTTTGTCTATACATAACTACTATTTCTGTAAACCCCGATGTGGCGGCTCAGATGGCCTGGAAGCCTTGATGGACGCAACCGGGGTATACCTTTGCAAGTCTGCGGAGCTCATTACCCGAGTTGGAGAAACCGAATGCCTATGTCCAAACTAAAGCCTAAGTACGATGAACTGCAGTCGATCTATGACATCTCAAATGAGTTCTTCGAACTTTTCTTAGGCCCGACGATGGGCTACACCTGCGGTTACTTCGAACGCGACGATATGACCGGCGACGAGGCTCAAAACGCCAAGTTCGATCTGGCGCTGGGCAAGCTGAACCTCGAACCGGGGATGACCCTGCTCGATGTCGGCTGCGGCTGGGGCGGCGGCATGCGACGGGCGATCGAGAACTACGACGTCAACGTCATCGGGCTCACACTCAGCGAGCATCAACGCCAGTACGCCGTGGCTCAGCTGGCCAAGGTTCCCACCAAGCGCAAGGTCGAATTGCGACTGCAAGGCTGGGAAGAGTTCGACGAGAAGGTCGATCGGATCGTGTCCATCGGCGCGTTCGAGCACTTCGGCCACGACCGCTACGGCCCGTTCTTCACGATGGCCTACGACGCGTTGCCCCAAGACGGGTCGATGCTGTTGCACACCATCACCGGCGCGGACCGGGACGAGGCGAAACAAATGGGCCTCAAGACAACAATCGAGAAGCTCCGATTCGCGAAATTCATCATGACTGAAATCTTTCCCGGCGGCCGGCTGCCGTCGGTGCCGATGGTCGAGGAACTCGCCACCCAAGCCGGGTTCACCGTAGCCCGATTGCAACTGATCGGGCCGCACTACGTAAAAACCCTCCAGCTGTGGGCGGCGATGTTGGAGGCCCGCCGTGACGAAGCCATCGCGGCTCAATCGCAGGAGGTCTATGACCGTTACGTCAAGTACCTCAACGGCTGCGTACCTCTGTTTCGCGAGGGCTACACCAACCTGGGTCAGTTCACGCTGCAGAAGTAGGCCTTTCCGCCTCCTCTCACCCTCGCAGCTTGACTTTTAACTTCGTGTGAGGGTTGTCCTCTCAGCAGCTGGCTGGTGCGGTGTACACCGATTGATGAACGAGGTGCGCATGGTACCGCTACTGAATAACCCACGCGGGTCCAGTCCCACGTACTTGCGCAGACCACTACTTGATCAAGGGGTCGCGTAGCATTCCGAGGATTCGCTCGGCGATCTGGTTGCGGGTCACCTCGGAGGTCCCACCTGCAATCGACATGCCTCGGGCACCGAGCAGCATCCGGCCGATCAGCGCTCCCGATCCCTCCGCCAGCGCTGTCTGCGGGCCGAGCAGCGCCGCGGAAATCGCGCCGCGTTCGTCGAATAGCTCGGCAAGTTTCAACTTAGTGATGTTGCCTTCCGGCCCCGGCCCGGCCCCCTCAATGCTGCGGGCGGCCCGCCGGAGATTCAACAGCCGCAGTGCGTGGTCCTGGGCGACGAAGTGGGCGGCCCGGACCTTCGCGCCGGTGAGGCGCTCTTGGTATTTCTCAGTCAGCTTCACCACGCGGACGGCCGCGTCCTCGAAGCCGGCGACCCCGCCGCCGATGCTGACCCGCTCGTTGCCGAGAGTGGCCCGGGCCACTGTCCAGCCGGAGTTGGGTTCGCCAACGACATCCTCGTCCGGGATGAACACGTCGTTGAAGAACACTTCGTTGAATTCCGATCCCCCGGTGATCTGTCGCAGCGGACGCACCTCGACCCCGGGCGCCTTCATGTCGATGACCACCGTGGTGATGCCGACATGCTTGGGCACATCGGGATCGGTGCGCACGGTGGCCAACCCGCGCCGGCAGTACTGCGCGCCACTGGTCCACACCTTCTGCCCGTTGAGTGTCCAGCCACCCTCCACCCGAGTGGCCTTCGTTTTGACCCCGGCCGCATCCGAACCCGCGTCCGGCTCGGAGAACAGCTGGCACCAGATTTCGTCCTGACGCAGCGCCGGTTCGACGAATCGTTGAATCTGCGATTCGGTCCCGTGCTGAATCAAGGTAAGGATGTTCCAGCTGGTGATCCCGTAATTGGGACGTTTGACACCGGCGGCTGCGAACTCTTCCTCGATCACCAGCTGCTCCACCGCATCCGCGGCCCGGCCCCACGGCTTGGGCCAATGCGGCATGACATAGCCAGTCGCGATAAGCGAGTCGCGCTGCGCCGCGTCGTCCAGCGCCGCGATGTCGGCGGCGTCGGCGCGAATCTGCTCACGTAATTCCTCGGCTTCAGGCGGGAGGTCCAGGCTGTTTGTGCGGGAGACGCCAGCAGCGGTGAGCGCGAACACGTCTTCAGCGGGGCCGTCACCACCCAGCAGCGCAGCCACCGCGAGCGCGCGACGCAGGTGCAGGTGGGCGTCGTGCTCCCAGGTGAATCCGATCCCGCCGTGCACCTGGATGTTGAGCTCGGCATTGTGAACATAGCCGGGGAACGCTAGGTCCGCGGCGACCGCCGCGATCAGCCGGAACTGCGCCTCGTCCCCACCCTCGGCGCGGGCTGCGTCCCAGACCGCCGCGACGGCCGATTCGGAGGCCACCAACATGTTGGCGCAGTGATGCTTCACGGCCTGGAACGTCGCAATGGTGCGCCCGAATTGTTCGCGTACCTTGGCGTACTCGACTGCGGTTTCGACACAATCGGAGGCTCCCCCGGCCGCCTCGGCGGCGAAAAGTGCCCGTGCCCGCGCAAGAGCCGACGGCCGCGCGCCAGAAAGCATGTCGTCCGGCGAGACGCTGACGTCGTTCAGTACCACGCGCCCTGACCGGCGAGTGGGATCAAGGTTGTCGGGCACCTCGATGGACACACCCGCACGGGCGCGCTCCACCACCAGCACGTCGTCCCCGACGGCCACGAGCAATAGGTCCGCTAGCCCGGCGCCGAGGACGATTCCGGCTTCACCACTGGCACTGCCCCCGTCGACGCGCACATCCCCGGCGAGGCCGATCCCCGCGGTGAGCGTGCCGTCAGTCAGGCCGGGCAGCAGCCGCGCTTTCTGGTCAGCGGTACCGTGCTTGGCCACCACAGCCGACGCCACCACCGTCGGGACTAAGGGGCCCGGTGCCACCGCCCGTCCGAGTTCCTCGATTACCACCACAAGTTCGGGCAGTCCGTAGCCGGACCCGCCGTATTCCTCGTCGATGTGCAGACCGAGCCAACCGAGGCCGGCCAAGTCGCCCCAGAACGGCGGACGCCCCTCGTCTGCGGCGTCGAGCAGGGAACGCGCGGACCCTCGCGCCTGCTGTGTCGCCAAGAAAGCGCGCGCCACCTCACCGAGTTCGCGGTGGTCGTCAGTCAATGCGATGCCCATGAAACCGAATTTACTTGTCACGCATGCCGACCCGTCCGCTGGGTGACACCTGTCGTCGGTCGGCCCCTGCGGGCACCTATGTGGATCACTACGATCACCCGGCGGCCTGGGTGTTGAGCATCTGGTTGTCCCTCAGCGATCAGCGAAGAGTGTTCCAGCACACCGAATCAGGGTATTGACCAACTAACGCCCGAACCCGGCCAACCCAACGCCAGTCAGCCAATCCCGGCACCGGCGTAAACTGCCGGTGGCCATCAGAGGAACGGTGAAAAGGCGAAACACCGCTGAACGACAGGGCTACCGAGGGATCGGGGAAAGGCCACCGCGACCCTGACTGGTGGAGTACTGAGGAGTGCCTGGGCACTCCGCTGGGTGACCTGGTCGCCGGGCTGGACAGCGTCGGGTCACAGTTCATTCCGTACGCGCGGTTGCCGCCGCGCCCGGGCATCTATGCCCAAGAGTTGCCCCATTGGGTAGATGTCGCCGACCAGACCCCGAAGGCCCTGCTGCAGCGGCCGAAGTTGGGCGAAGAGGCAGTTCGGGCCTATTTCTCTATGTCGGGCTGACAGGATTTGAACCTTCGACCACTTGACCCCCAGTCCGTTGGAGGGCGTTTCAGAACGTGCCAGCGCGGCTCTCAAATCGCGTTGAGCTGGGAAACGGGTCCCACGTTGTTCCACCCGACCTCGGCCAGTTCCGGACGTCTTGTGACAACGTCGCGACACTCGTGACAACGTTCGAGGCGCGCGGGCATCGGTCGCGTCGGCGGTGCCAACTAGGCCTGAGACCGACGCGAACCTACACGGTGCGTCGTCTTCAGGCCTGCTTCCTCCAGCCGCACGAGAACCCCGCGCCAGGTGTGGGCGGTGTCGGCATCACCGTGCAGCAAGACGCGGCGAGCGCTGTAGCACTCATCGCCGAACTCAGCCTCGAAGACCGCGGCGAGTAAGCAAACAGCGCCCCCGGCCCTTGCCCCTAGGCAGGGCCCTGCCTCCCCCTGTGCCAGCACGCTGGGTGGGAAGGGGCGGGTAACCCACCCCCCAGCACCCAGCTCCACAACGAGTGGTTGGACTCCGAGCTGGGCGAGACCGAAGAGGAAGAGGTCTGATCATGCTGCAGATCCTCTTAGCTGCTTTGTTCGTCGGGTGCGGGCATGTTGTTCCCCCCGCCCGTCTATCACTCGGCGCTCCCCGCCGACGCCCTGTCACGCATGCGAAGATGAACGAAACGGGAGTAAAGAATGAGTGTTAAACAAAGGCGAGTGCTGTTAGGTGTCGTTTTCTTGGCGGCGGCAGGGATAGCGTCGGGTTGTTCCGCGCCTACGGACTCAGGTCCTACGGCCCTTACGCCTACCAACCTCTCCGGTACTCCCGCTGTCTCTCAGACCGCTTTAGGTTTGGCAGAACACATCTCATCGGAGGTGTCATCGGTCACCGAGGTCATTCCGTTAACCAACGACACCGACACCAACAATCTCCTAGGCAAGCCTAACGGTTATTCCGCTGCGGTTGTCCTTGTGGATGTCGGAGGGACGGACTGCGCCGCACCAGACGTCGATTGCGGTGCAACTGTTGAGGAGTGGCCCGACGCTGAGTCCGTTCAGCGACGGGCCGATTACATCCAAAGCATCGTGGAAGACGTCACTTTCCTCGGCAGCGAATACCACTACCC
>DAOUYK010000194.1 GCA_030666145.1 Mycolicibacterium sp.
TCAGCGCCACAATCGCGAAGGCCATATGCAGCGCGCCCAACACGATCGACATGATCATGTCCGCCCTAGTACCTGTGAACGCTATACAGTGCCCGGGAGTGCATTGCGCCCAGGCGCGAGTCGACCCTGACGGAGGTGTTCGTTGGTAGGCCGTCGCGCTCGTGTACCCGCACGAGGCTTGCTAATTGTCGCCTTCTTACTGTTGGCCGCGTTCCTGGGTACGGGCTTAGCCGCTGCAGACGACCCCGAGACAGCACCCGTGGCGGGAAGGCTCGTCAACGCGGGCAAGCCGGTACCCGGAGCTGTGGTCCGGGTACTCGACGAGGCGGGCCAGGAAACCGATACCGCCACCTCCGACGACAGGGGACGCTGGAGTCTCAAGCTTCCCGTGGGCACGTACACCTTCGAAGTCGACGCCGAGAGCCTGCCCGAGGGGGTGAGCGTGCAGAACGCGGTGACCCGCGATGTCGCCGCCGGACGTACCAACACGGTGGTATTCCTCTTCGGTGAGGTCCGCACTTCGATAGAGACACCGCTGTATGAGCGTGTCATCCGGCTGATGATCGACGGTTTGCGGTTCGGTCTGGTCATCGCCGTCGCGGCGATCGGACTCAGCCTCATCTTCGGCACGACCGGCCTCACCAACTTCGCCCATGGAGAACTCGTCACCCTCGGCGCGGTGTTCACCTGGATGTTCAACGTGACCTTCGGCGTTCCGCTGGTGGGCGCCGCGGTGTTGGGCATCGTCGCCGGTGTCGGTGTGGGCTGGCTGAACAACGCAGGCGTCTGGCATCCGCTGCGGCGGCGACGAGTGGGACTCATCCCGCAACTGGTCGTGTCTATCGGCCTGGCCATCAGCCTTCGCTACCTGATTCTGGCGCTGTTCTCCGACCGGACGCAGGCTTTCGCCGACTCCACCGTCAGCCATCAGCGCCAGTGGGGCGCGATCGCCATAACCGACACCAATCTGCTCACGATCGGGATCAGCCTGGTAGTGCTCATCGCGGTCGCCCTGATGTTGCAGAAGACGCCAATCGGTAAGGCGATGCGAGCGGTAGCGGACAACAAGGACCTCGCGGCGGCCTCCGGGATCAATGTCGAACGGGTCATCATGTTCGTCTGGTGCCTAGGCGGCGGGCTGGCCGCACTCGGCGGGGTGCTGCTCGCCCTCTCAGAACTCGGCGGACGGGTCCAGTGGGAGATGGGCTTCAAACTCCTGTTGCTGATGTTCGCCGGCATCATCCTCGGTGGCCTGGGCACCGCGTACGGCGCTCTACTGGGCTGCCTCATCGTCGGCATGCTGGTGCAACTGTCCACTCTGGTGCTCAACCCTGACCTCAAGTATGTCGGTGGCCTACTGATCCTCATCTTCATCCTCGTCGTGCGGCCGCAGGGCATCCTCGGTTCCCGAGAACGGGTCGGGTGAGTTCGTCGTGGACCTCGTCGCTGCCCTGCAGACATCGCTGGCCCAGTTGGTCGGCCCTTCGGCAATCTTCTACGCGCTGCTCGCCATTGGCCTCAACCTGCATTTCGGCTACACCGGACTGCTGAACTTCGGGCAGATCGGTTTCGCCCTGCTCGGCGGCTACGGGGTCGGCATCATGACCGTGACCTACCAGCAGCCGCTCTGGGTGGGGATCATCGTCGGGCTGCTGGCGGCAGCGGTGTTGGCCCTACTGCTGGGCATCCCCACCCTGCGTTTGCGTGCCGACTACCTGGCGATCGCCACCATCGCCGCCGCCGAAGTGCTGAGATTGGTCTTCCGGTCGACCGCATCGGACCCGGTGACCGGGTCGACGAACGGGTTGTACGATTTCGCCGACGAGTTCACCCGATTCAGCCCGTTCGACTCCAGCAAGCAGTACTCGTTCCTGGGCATACGGTTCGTCGGTGACGACGTATGGGCGATGGCCGTGGGCTGGACCCTGGTCCTCATCCTCTGCGCCTTTGTCTACCTACTCTCCCGCAGCCCATGGGGCCGGGTGCTGCGGGCCATCCGCGAAGACGAGGACGCCCCGCGCGCCCTCGGTAAGAACGTTTTCGTCTACAAGCTGCAGGCACTCGTACTCGGCGGCGTCATCGGCGGCATGGGCGGCGTCTTCAACGCCTTGCAGACCAAATCGGTTAACCCCGACTTCTACTCAACTGCCCAGACCTTCTACGCGTTCGGGGCGTTGCTTCTGGGCGGCGTCGCAACGGTTTTCGGCCCGGTCGTGGGCGCCATGCTTTTCTGGTTCCTGTTGGCCATCCCCGATGCGGTGCTGCGCCAGGCGATCGCGGGCCCCGACCCCCTCCTGCCCCTCACCGATGCGCAGGTCGGCGCCACTCGATTCATACTGCTGGGGATCCTGATCGCGTTGCTCATGGTGTTCCGGCCGCAGGGGTTGCTGGGGCGAAAACGGGATGCGCAGCTCGATGGTTGACACTTCCCCGACAACCGCTGCCGACCGGGCAGCGTTGTTCGCCGCCACCCGTCCAGAGCCGGGTTCACCCAAGACTGACCCCATCTTGGTGGTGGAAAACGTCTCACGATCCTTCGGCGGCCTGAAGGCCGTCGACGTCGACCATCTGGAGATTCAGCGCGGCGCCATCACCGGGCTGATCGGCCCCAACGGCGCGGGAAAGACGACACTGTTCAACCTTCTCACCGGGTTTGACCGGCCCGACACCGGGAGCTGGAAGATCGACGGCGAGAACCTCGGCAGGCTTTACCCCCACCAGGTGGCGCGTCGAGGAGTCGTCCGCACATTCCAGCTCACCAAGGCGTTGGCGCGGATGTCAGTGCTGGACAACGTCAGGCTGGGCGCACAAAAGCAGACCGGCGAGCGGATCCTGTCCTCATTGCTACCGATGACCTGGCGCGACCAGGAAGCGCAGATCACCGAACGGGCACACGAGATGCTCCGCCGGTTCAAGCTCGACGCTAAGGCAGACGATATGGCTGGCTCGCTGTCGGGTGGGCAGCGCAAGCTGCTTGAAATGTCCCGGGCGCTGATGAGCGATCCCAAGGTAGTCATGCTCGACGAGCCCATGGCTGGGGTCAACCCGGTATTGACCCAGAGCCTGGTAGAGCACGTGAAATCCCTACCCGAAGCTGGGATGACGGTAATCTTCGTCGAGCACGACATGGACGTGATCCGCGATATCAGCGACTGGGTGGTGGTGATGTCCCAGGGCTCGATCATCGCCGAATCCGGACCGGAGCTGCTGGCCGGCAACGACGTAGTCGTAGATGCATATCTGGGCAGTCACCACGATCAGCCGCTCGAATTCGACGAACACGGCAATCCGGTCGGCGCCACAGCGAAACTGGCGAAGCAGATCGAGCAGGCGGTCAGGGCGGAAATCGCAGACGAAGGCCAGATGCGATGAGCGAACCCGGTGGCACACCAACCGAATTGTCGCCGGCCGAGCTGGCAGCGACGCCTGAGGAGCACGCGCGCCTGGCGGAAGGCTCACTGCTGAGGGCCGACAGGCTGGTGGCCGGTTACCTGCCTGAGGTCGACATCCTGCGCGGCTGCGACTTCTTCCTGCGGGACGGCGAGATCGTCGGGATCATCGGGCCCAACGGCGCCGGCAAGTCAACCTTGCTCAAGACCCTGTTCGGGCTCATCCCCGTGCGGTCGGGCTCGGTGATGCTGCGTGGGCAGAACATTACGTCCGCGCCCGCCCACGTGATGGTGACCAAGGGCGTAGGTTACGTGCCGCAGAACCGCAATGTGTTCTCCTCGTTGACAATCGAAGAGAACATGGAAATGGGCGTGTATTTGAGCCGGCGGAAGTTCACTTCGCGCTTCGCCTTCGTCAGCGAGCTTTTTCCGTTGCTGGCCGAGCGCAGGAAGGTCAAGACGGGCGCCCTGTCCGGCGGTGAGCGTCAGATGGTCGCGATGGGCCGGGCACTGATGATGGAGCCATCAGTGTTGCTGCTCGACGAGCCGTCGGCGGGGTTGTCGCCGATGTTTCAGGACGAAGTCTTCATCCGCTGCAAGCAGATCAACGCCGCAGGCGTGTCCATCATCATGGTCGAACAGAACGCGCGCCGGTGCCTGCAGATCTGCGACCGGGGTTACGTTCTGGACCAGGGCGCCAACTCCTACACCGACACCGGTAGCAACCTGATGACCGACCCCAAGGTCATCGAGCTGTACCTGGGCACACTGGCCGGCAGCCGCGAACGCTGAAACCAGCTCCGGGGCCGCCCGCCCCCATGGGTGCAAACGGCCCCGGTTCTGCTGATGCGCCTCAGCCTTGGACGATGATGAAATCGTTCGTCTTGAGCGTGTTGTCCTCACCGAACTCGAGGCTGCCGTACGAGCCGATGCTCGGCTCGCCCGCGGGACCGAAAGCCAACTCACCGGTCACACCTTCGTAGTCGATATCTTCACCGGCGATGATCCTGTCCCGGCAGTCCGCGAAGGTGTTGCACTTCACGCCGTCCCGCGTCACGCCGATGATGTTGGCGGCGATGTCCACCCCGGCCGTAGACTTTGCCTACTCGGCTGCCAGCGCGGTGATGACTACCGCATCGTAGGACTCACCGGCGTAGTTGAAGTCGATCAGCGCGGGATCAACTGCCTTGAGCCGGTTTTCGAAATCGGGGCCGATCGCAGTCAGAGGAGTCGTGCCCTTCATCCCCGCCAGCAGGCCGGTCGCGACGCTCTCGCCGAGGGCGTTGCCCATGTTGCCGTCGGTGCCGTAAACCAGCATTCCGTCAGACGGCCCGATTCCGACCTCGTGCATCCGGCTCAGGATCTTGGCGCTCTCCTCAAAACCGATGACCGCAACCGCGTCGGGGTTGAACTCCTTGGTCTGGTCGACCTCGGCATTGAAGGACTGGGCGTTCGGGTCGTAAACGATCTTCTTAATCTGGTCCGACGGGATACCCGCCGCCTTGAGGTCGGCGACCGTGTTCGCGGCCAGGCCGGTCCCGTACGGATCGTTGAGCGCCATGACCACCACGCGCTGCGCACCGTCCTGGGCGATCAACTGCGAGAGCGCCTGGGCCTGCAGCACATCAGTGGGTGCAGTGCGGAAGTACATGCCCTTGTCGGGATAGCAGACAAACTGGTCGGAGGTGTTGGCCGGCGAGAACTGCACGACGCCCGCGCTGGCGATCTTGTCAATCACCTTTAGCGAAACTGCGGACGAGGCTGCGCCGATGATCGCGCTGACCCCGTCGGCGAGCTGGCGGTCGACGGTGACGTTCGCTGTGTCAGTGGTGGTGTCACCAGAGTCTCCGGTAATCAACTGCACCGGCTGGCCCAACACGCCACCGGCCTCGTTGACTTCGTCGATGGCCACCTGGACACCGGCGACCTCGGGCGGCCCGAGGAAGGCCAGCGTGCCGGTCTCAGGCAGCAGAGTGCCGATCTTGAGCGGAGTGGTGACCGGTACCGAGCCCGCCGTCGCCTGGGCGGGTTCACAGTCGGTGTTGACGATCTCGGCGGATTCCGCGTTGGTGCTTTCACCGCTTCCGGCCGCGTCCTTCCCTGAGTCGCTTGAGCAGGCGGTCAGCGCGAGCGAGGCGATGCCCATGACAGCGAAGGCGCGCGAAAGGGTTCCATGCTTCATCGAGATGGCTCCTGATTTGTCAAAGTCGAACGGATGGGCGATGTCGAACGGATGAGCGCTCGCCCCAATGGATCAAACCGACCGTAACGGCTGTCGGACAGGCACGAGACCCCAGGAGGCCCTCGTGACCAATTTTTGACCTCACGGAAATCAAAGTAACCTGGCCGTCGTCCCGGCGGGAAATCAGGGGGACGCGGGCGTGTCGAGGGTCTCCAGAACTACCTCGGCGACCCGTTTCATGCTGGTACGCCGGTCCATCGCGGCACGCTGGATCCACTTGAAGGCTTCGGGTTCGGTCATCCCCTGATTGGCCTGCAGCAATCCCTTCGCGCGCTCCACCAGCTTGCGGGTCTCGAGGCGCTCGGACAGCGTCGCGACTTCCTCTTCCAGCGCGACCATCTCATTGAAACGGCTGACCGCCACCTCGATGGCCGGTATTAGGTCGCTGATGTTGAACGGCTTGACCAGGTAGGCCATCGCGCCTGCGTCCCGGGCCCGCTCCACGAGCTCGCGCTGGCTGAACGCGGTGAGAATCACGATCGGCGCGATCCGCTTGGCAGCGATCTCCGACGCCGCGTCGATGCCGTCACGTCGCGGCATCTTGACGTCCATGATGACGAGGTCGGGTTTGAGCGATTCGGCCAGCTCGACGGCCTCCTGACCGTCGCCCGCCGCACCGACGATCTCGTAGCCCTCTTCGCGCAGCATCTCGGCCAGATCCATCCGAATGAGCGCCTCGTCCTCGGCGACGAGGACACGGCGCGCTTTGACTGCTGGGTTTGGTGAGTCTGTCTGTGACCCGTTCATAGGTGCCATTGTGGCGGTCGCGGGCATGATGGGCGACCCCGGGGCCATCCTCTATGGTGGGAGGCCGCGCGCCGTGCTGTTTTATACCGCCGTCGCTGATTGCCCTCGTATCCCAACTGGCAGAGGAAACGGATTCAAAACCCGTACAGTGTGAGTTCGAATCTCACCGAGGGCAC
>DAOUYK010000136.1 GCA_030666145.1 Mycolicibacterium sp.
GGGCCCTCACGGCGTACATCATCGCCACCTACCCCGGCGTCCAGTCCATCGGTGGCGTGCGCTCGGACCCGCTGCCCGATCACCCGAGTGGCCACGCTATCGACATCATGATCGGCTCAAATATGGCTCTGGGCGATGCCATCAACGTCGATGTTCTAAGTCAGACGGGACGGTTCGGTGTCGTGTACACGATGTGGCGGGTGGCCAATCACTTCAACCACATTCACGTCACGGTCTCTTGAGCGTGGTGGTAGCGGCGTGGCCATTCTCGCCGCATGCCGATCTTGCGGGCTCCCTGCGAGTGGAGTTTAGGCCGATGGGCAACGTGGTTACCTCCCGCTGACCGTTAGCGTCCCTTTGGTGTTGAGTGCTTTGCTGGCCGGTGATTCGCTCGGCTTTGCGGGCCTCCCGCTCGAGGTAGCGCTGCTTGGACACGTCGAACTTTTCGCCGGCTTCCTCGAGTTCCTCAATCAGCAGGCCGAGATCGTCGCACATCCACGCTGCCTCGCCGGTGAAATCTTCGCGCTCGAAGATCCGCCATTTCTTCAGCACCGGCATGACGACCTTATTGAGATGGATTCGCGGATCGTAAACGCCGCCGACAGCGATGATCACGGCCTTGCGCCGGAACTCGGGCACGGTAGTGCTGGGCATCCGGAAGTTGCGTATTACCTTGTGCACCGACTTCATCGCCTGGTTGGGCGCGATGTCTAGACCGGCTGCGCTGATGTCTCGGTAGAAGATCATATGTAGGTTCTCGTCGGCCGATACCCTGGCCAGCAGCTGGTCGGCGATCGTCTCGTCTACGGCAAGCCACCCCGTGTCAGGCCGATGCCGTAATGGACGCCAGGGACTACGACGTGCATATCTTTACCGACACGACCACCGGCGAGGAAGCAATCGTGTACCGGGCCGGCCCGGCGGGCCTGCGGCTGGCCCGTCAGCACCGGGTGCACCCACCCGCGCGAACGGCGGGCGCCGTAATCACCGTCAACCCGCACCGCACCCTGATCCTCACCCCGCGCCGCGCCGCCGACCGCGTCAAACGCCACGGCCTGCCGTTCTTGTTTTTTTACCGATCCCACCAGTGCGCGCGGCAATCTGCTGTACCGCCGCTAGGACGGCGCCCTCACACTCGTGACACCCGTGGATGCCGAGACCACCCGCGCGTGACGGTGGCGAGGTCATCATCGGTACCCGGATGGTGGCGGTGGCCTGCTGCAGCAGATAGGTGGGTGTGGGCCTGGGCGTCCGGTAGCGTCGGCGACTATGGCCGTTGCAGCTGGAGCCGCCAAGATCCTGACCGATGCGGCGAGATTCCCGTTGCGGATCGGGTCGCTGGCCGCCAGCGACTCCGTCCGGACGGGGCTCTACCTCGGGGATGCTGTACTTGCGGCTGGAGTGAAGGCCGGGGAGCAGATTGAACGGCCGGCAGTAGCCGCGATGCGCGGAGCCGGCATTGAAGTGGAGTCGTTTCATACAGGCGGCGGCTCCAAGGTCAGCTTCGACTTTTTTGCCGGTGTGCCGCCTGAAATCCTCGACCCGGGCGGCACGCTGCCTGGCGCTACCGAGTGGGACCGGCCACTGTCGAAGGCAGCCCATATGTCGCGGGCGTCCGCTATGTGAACATATCGACTCGTTACGACGAGTTCGTCCGCCCCTATGCCAGCGGGCAGGTACCAGGCGGACTCGGCGACGACGTGATCAACGTCGTCGTGCAGGATACGTGCGCCGAGGACTTTAGCGACCACCTGGCCATCGCGGGTTCGCGCCGCGCTGCGACCATGGTCCTCAACGCTTTTGACGGCAGCGATGACCCCGCTCGTGGCCCACGCGAGGTGCCCTGTGAGATGGTGCCGCCGGTGTGGGGGTGAAGGTGCGCGGGGCAGTGCCCTACACCGTCTGAGCCAGGCGGTTCGCTAGCATCCCGGCGAACCTGGCCGGGTCGTCGAGTGCACCACCTTCGGCAAGAAGTGCTGTGCCGTAAAGCAATTCGGCAGTTTCGGCGAGTGATGAATCGTCAGCTCGGTTTTTGTGTCCCTGCTGCAAGGCGGCGACAAGAGCATGATTCGGATTGAGTTCCAGAATCCGCTTCGCACCGGGAACCACCTGTCCAGAGGCCTGGTACATGCGCGCCAGTGCTGGTGTCATCCCGAAGGCTTCGGTGATCAGGCAGGCCGGCGACTCGGTCAGCCGGTTGGACAGGCGCACTTGTGTTACGTGATCGCTCAAAGTCTCCTTCAGCCAAGCCAACAGGTCAGCGAAGTCCTTTTCCTGCTCCTCGCGCTCGGCTTCATGGGCTGTCTTGTCTTCTTCGGAGTCAAGGTCCACCTCGCCCTTGGCCACCGACTGCAGCCGGTGGCCGTCGAACTCGGTCACCGTTTCGACCCAGACCTCGTCGACCGGGTCGGTGAGCAACAGCACTTCGTAGCCCTTTGACTTGAACGCCTCCAGGTGCGGCGACTTCAGAAGTTGCTCCCTTGTCTGGCCGGTGGCGTAGAAGATCTGCTCTTGACCGTCCTTCATGCGTTCGACGTACTCGGCCAGCGTGGTGGGTTCTTCGTCGCTATGTGTGGAGGCGAACGACGAAACACTGAGCAGTGTGGCCTGGTTGTCGGCGTCTGACAACAGGCCCTCTTTGAGGACCCTGCCGAACTGTGTCCACAACGTGCGGTAGTCCTGCGGCCGCTCTGACTGGAGATCTTTGATCGTGGCGAGGATCTTCTTGGTCAGACGGCGGCGGATGGCATTGATTTGGCGATCCTGCTGCAAGATTTCGCGGGAAACGTTGAGCGACATATCCTGTGCGTCGACAACGCCCTTGACGAAACGCAAATACTGGGGCATCAGTTGGTCGCAATCATCCATGATGAACACGCGCTTGACATACAGCTGGACCCCGACCTTGGTGGTGTCCTGGTTAAACAAGTCGAACGGTGCGTGTGACGGGATGAACAGCAATGCCTGGTACTCGAAGGTGCCCTCGGCCTTCATCGTGATGACTTCAAGCGGGTCGTCCCAGGCGTGCGCGATGTGCTTGTAGAACTCCTTGTACTCCTCGTCGGTAACCTCGTCTTTAGGCCTGGCCCACAGCGCCTTCATCGAGTTGAGGGTCTCGGTTTCGACCGTGACGACCTCTTCGCCGCCTTCCTCAGCCGCCGGGGTGCGCCGCTCGACGGCCATCCGAACGGGCCAGGCGATGAAGTCGGAGTATCTCTTGACCAGCTCTTTGATCTTCCACTCTGCGGTGTAGTCGTGCAGCTCGTCCTCGGCGTCTACGGGTTTGAGGTGCAAGCAGACCGAGGTCCCCTGCGGGGCATCATCGAGCGACTCGATGGTGTAGGTGCCCTCACCGCTAGATTCCCACCTGGTGCCCTCGCTCTGGCCGGCCTTGCGCGTAAGCAGCTCGATCTTGTCGGCCACCATGAAACTTGAGTAGAAACCGATGCCGAACTGACCGATCAGTTCCTCCGAGCCGGCCGCGTTCTGGGCCTCACGCAGCTTCTGACGCAACTCGGCTGTGCCCGACTTGGCTAATGTGCCGATCAGATCCACTACCTCCGCGCGTGTCATACCGATGCCGTTGTCGCGAACAGTCAGTGTGCGTGCGGCCTTGTCCACCTCGATCTCGATGTGCAGATCGGAGGTGTCGACGTCTAGATCCTTGTTCTGAAACGCTTCAAGCCGAAGCTTGTCCAACGCATCAGAAGCATTCGAGATCAACTCCCTGAGAAACGAATCCTTGTTGGAGTAGACCGAATGGACCATGAGATCCAACAGCTGACGAGCCTCGGCCTGAAACTCCATCTGCTCAACACGTGCGCTCATTTGATTCCGTTCGACAACACAACCTCGACATGGGCCAGTATCCCGGCGGTTCACACCAGCATCGCCAAGAATCAGCGCTCGAACAATAGCTAACGATCAAGCTCTCTCCAGCACCCCCCCTTGGTAATCGTGGCTTTAGCACGATCGGATGATCCGTCAAATCCGCAGCGTGTTCACGGTCCGCCGACATGCGAGTGGGAGTGCAGAGCAATTTTCAGGAGGTCACCGGTGCCTTGTATCCGCACTCACACAAGATTCACGTTAGGCTCCTCGATGTCAGGGTCACATCGCGCAATCAGGAGCCCATCATGGATATCGACGCGGATCGGCATGGGGAAGACGTCCGTCGGCTACGTGAGTTCACCGCATTCGACAACTTCTCAGATGACGATCTGGACCGTCTCGTCCGGGCGGCCCGTCACACTTCTTCGTCCTCGCCATGGCCGCTGATTCATGAGCACACTCCGGCCGGCGCCTGCTACATCCTGCTAAGTGGGAAGGTAGGGGTGTACGTGGGTAGCGCCGAAGTTGCCACGTTGGGGCCGGGCGAGGTAATCGGCGAAGCCGTGCTCAGCCGCGGGAAACTGCGTTCTGCGACCGTAACGACGACCGGGCCGGTCGAGCTGCTGCACATAGATCGCGATGATCTCGTCAGCTTGCTCGAGGGGATGCCCGCTTTGCGTGAATTGATGGACGCGACTGTCGCGCGGCACGCAAGCGTAGCCGTATCCGAGCCACAGGCGACGCCAAAATCGACGCGCTCCAAAGTGAACGCCTCAATACCGACGGACTTGGCCAAGCGGTTCGAACATGCGGCCAGCACCGCAGGCGTAAGCGTCGCCGACGCGCTTGAGGGCGCGCTCACCCAGTGGATCGACCGCAATAGCTGAGCGATTCACGGCCACAGACGAGGGGTTTCGGGATCATCTTGGGCGGCTATACAGGTAGATAGCTAAGCAAATCGCTGTAGATGGCAAGTATCTTCTTGGTCTGAAGGGATTGCCGTGGAATGTCCGGGTGAGCCGAAACGATGTCGCTCATCTCCCTCAGCTTGGCCCTATCGTTTGCGGCTACTCGTATAGCCGCAGCGAGTGCCGCGGGGGAGGGGTCGGCGGCGAGGATTCCGCCAGCTTCTGGAACTGTCTCGCTGAGGGCGGGGTCGCAGTAAATCGTGGGCAACGACATCGCGGCTGCCTCCAACAGCACCAGTCCCTGGGTGTCGAAACCGTAGGACGTGAACAGCAGTGCGCCGCTTGACTTCATGGCTGCAAGGCATTTTTCGTGATCGACCGGACCATGGAGCCTGATCCGTCGGGAGAGGCCGGCAGACTCGATGGTCTTTCTCAGCGACGCCGCCAACTGGCCTTCGCCGTAGATGTCGAGCGTGCAGTCCTCGACCAGCGAAACGGCCTCGACTGCGGCCAGGACTCGCTTTTCTGACGAAAGGCGACCGCACCAGATAAGACTTAGCGGCTCACTGTCGGATGGCGTCACGACCTCTTTGGTCATGGCGCGTTCGATGACGTCGTCGTCAATACCGTTGGAAATAACCGAGATTGGGCGGTTAACGCCTCGCTCCACGAGAGACTGCGCGAAGTGTCGAGTCGGGATGATGACGTGGTCTGCCGCCTGCGCGTGTGCAACCATGAAACGCCAGGTCACGCGTGCGGCCGTTCCTTCATCCACAGGTGCATAGGTAAACTCGCTGGCAAGATCGGGCTTTTGCATGCGGCTGACGACCGTCGCCAAGAAAAGGGGAGCGGGGGTGGCTTGTTCAAAGTAGGCGTCATAGCGGGTGTGTTTGGTCTGAACGATTGGAATGCCGTGGCGACGCGCGGCTTCCATCCCTGCCACTGCTACACCTAAGTCGCCTTGGGTATGCACGATGTCAAAGGGCCCCCGTGTGCGAAACACCTCGTCGATCATTGCGGCATTCGACACCGACGGCCATACGAAGACGAAGTCGTCATATCTGCCCAATGTCCGCGCAAGCTGGGCGATAACCGGCACCGGTTTCAGCTCGACGACGTAGGGATCAGGATCGGGAGTCTTCGTCAGGGGTGGGGTGAACACCGTGACCTTATGCCCGAGCTGCTCAAGCGCCCGACGCTGGCTGGTTACAGATATCTGGGCGCCCCCAAAGGTCGCAGGATGAAGATCTGTGAAAAGAGCAACATGCATCTGAACCTCTCAACAGTCGAATCAGGAGGTCGCGAACGTCGAGGCCACCGCTGCACATAGCGGCTCGGCCCTGGTCGCGATGCGCTCGTCGGCGCCCGGTTTGGGTAAGCCTAGAGCGCTGTCCATGAACAGAAATCAGCTGCAGTCTATACCAATGGACTGACAGCGACCTATATCAACGGACTGGCGGCGGCGTCGCGAGAATCTCAGGAAGTGTGATCGTCAGTCGCTGGTTGCCGTCGATATTGCGCCGATTGGCGGGGTCGCCACTGGGCCGAAAATCCGGTCAGCCCGACCTAGAGTGCCGAACGCCTGTGCGACCTAGCCGGCCTGCTGCGGGATGCTGTTGACGATCTTGCTGATGGCGGCCAGCAGGTGCTTGCCCGGGTACCAGGTGCTGGTGGCGGCCGGGGCAACTGAGGTGGCTGCGGGCGCGGTGGCGACAGGGACGGTGGGGAAGGGCACCGCGGGGCTGGACACCGCGGGGTTGGACACAGTGGTGATGATGGGGGCAGCACCGGCGTGCCTGCCGCAGCTGCCCCACGCACCAATGCCCTGCGTAGCGAGCACATTTTCGGCCACGCGGATCTGCTCCTCACGGGGGGCTTGCGCCGGGTTGCCGACACCGCCATTGGAGGCCCAGGTGGCCGGCTTGAATTGCAGACCGCCGAAATGGCCGTTACCGGTATTGATCGCCCAGTTGCCGCCGGATTCGCACTGTGCAATGGCGTCCCAGTTAACGCTGTCGGCATGAGCGGTGCCTGACGACATTCCGGAAATCCCGGTGATCGCCACCAGTGCTGCGACAAACGCACCTGTGAGGGTTGCCATGGCGATGAATCTCCGGACGCTTTCCATGACCGGTCTTTCGCCACATAGGGCTCAGACGTTACTTCAGTCACAAATCTGGCTCCAGGAGTCTTCTGCAACTTCTGTCACAGGGTCATCCGAATGGATGCCTGCCCCCATCCCTCATTGCCATGCCTCAGCCGAAGTGCCGCTGCAGGCGGCGGTGGCGATGGCCGAACAGCGACCGGATCCCGGCCGCCACCAGCGGTGTGCAGAACTGCAGGCCCAGGCGGAGGGTGAACGTGATTCGGTCATGCACAACAGTTAGTCCTCCGGCTCCTCCGTCCAGTCCTCCGGCTTCTCCGTCTAGTCCTCCGCCTTCTCCGTCGGCGCCAGGTCTCACGCTGCGCTCATGCTGCCAGCGGCTCATGCTGAGCATCGTCGACTCCTCCCGGAAGCTATGACCGGGTTCCAGTTCGGTGATGCAGAGTTTGTCGTAGTCGAAAGGCAGCACCCCGAACAGTCGCGGCCAGGACCGGCCGAGCCGCGTTCCGATGGGGACGTTGTCAATGCTCAGCGATGCCATACCGCGCGGCATCGACATCGTCATCCACGGTCGAAGTTCGTCGTTGATGCCCTCGGGGGTCACGACGCGTTGCCACACCCGATCCACCGGCGCGTCCACGATGCACGTGCGCTCGATTACCGCCATGCGCTGCTGCCGCCCATGGCCGTCCAAGATACGTGCTGTCGGTCCTTAGCCGCTGCAGACTTCGACTCCACCTATTCCGCGGTAAGACATACCGCCAACATCAGATACTGAAAACGTGGAACTGCGCTGTTGGTTAGGGAGCGAGGTCATTGACGGCTTGGCGCGCCGACGTGACCCGGTTGAGTCGCCGCGCAGTCTCCCCGGCATAGAGGGCAGCGCGGTTTACCCATGACTCGGGCATCGCCTTGGTGGGGGCTATCGGTGTGAATAGCGGCAGCCCCATGCGCTGCGCGTGCATCATCGCCCCGGCCCCGCGCTCGGGCCCGCGAGATAGCCGAGCGCTGTATCTGTTGATTGCTGCCGGCAGCGCCTTGATGGCACTGTCAGGGAAGCGCCAACGGTCGGTAGCGTCGTTCGGAACGACACGGTGTCGCGCCGGCCAGCTCAACCCGAACAGTGTGGTTTCAATTGTGCTGTGTGCTTATACTGTTCGCTTCAGGTAGGCGCGATGCGCCCCGACTCGTTCGTCATCAGGAACCGTGTCCCGGCGATGACCCCGCTGGCTCCGACCCCCAAAGCAGCTCGAGTGTCTGCCGAGGTTGCGACTCCACCTGCCACGAACACCGGCCTCCCGCCTGCGGCGGCTAGCGCTTTGGGAAGGAAGTCCAGCGCTGCCTCGGTGCCAACTAGGTGCCCGCCGGACTAACGCCCCTGGGTAGCCGCGGCGAGCGAGACTATGACCTCCGCACCGAGACCGGCCACCTCGAAGCAGTTGTGGTGGCGTCTGGCTTCGATTCGGTTGATCTGCTTGGGATTTCCTGCGGCGGACCGCCCTGTGTGCAGCTGGCAGTCGACCGACCGGACCTGGTCCGGCGCCTAGTGTTCATCGGCAGCTACCTGAACGGCGACATGATCTCCGACGAAGCCACGCGAGGTGCCGTTCGCGATCTCGTCCCCGTCAACTGGGGGCTCGGCAGCAATGCTCTCACCTCGGTGTTCCTGCCCGACTCCGACCGTGTTACCGCCAGACGGTTCGCATCAGCGCAGCGCCACACGGCCACTGCCGAGGTTGCCGCCGACCTGCTCCAGCTGACCTTTGACATGGACGTCACCCAAGTCGCACCCAAGGTCAGCCAGCCCGCGCTCGTGCTGCATCGCACCGGCGATCACGTCATCACCGCCGATTCGGGACGACGACTCGCCGAGGAGCTCAGCGACGCCGAGTTCCGTTTGCTCGAGGGTCGGGCTCACCTGCCGTGGGCCGAGCGTGCGGCTGATCTCGTCGAGGTGATTGAGTCGTTCTTGCTCGAAGGTGCTGGGGTCCGCGCGCCGGCCCGGAGCCTCGCGACGGTTGTGGCCGTCGACATCGTCGAGTCGTCACGCCTGATAACCCAGCTCGGAGATGTGCTTTGGCGCCAGCGTCTCGAAGCGTTCCACGATCGGGTCGCACCCGAAGCCAGCGCTACCGGCGGGACGGTGGTCAAGGCCACCGGTGACGGAGCGCTGCTCACATTCGCCCTACCCG
>DAOUYK010000113.1 GCA_030666145.1 Mycolicibacterium sp.
CTACGCCAGGCGGCTGCGTCGCATCGAGGGGCAGGTCCGCGGTGTCGCCAAGATGATCGACGAGGACAAGTACTGCATCGACATTCTTACCCAGATCAGTGCGGTCAACAGCGCCCTGCAGTCCGTCGCGCTCGGGCTGCTGGACGAACATCTGGGCCACTGTGTGACTCAAGCAGTTGCTGCCGGGGACTCGGAGGCCCACGCCAAGCTCGCCGAAGCGTCGGCGGCCATCGCTCGCCTGGTCCGGTCCTAATCGTTCGGAAGCCACCTAGGAAAGCCACTGACCCTTTCCCATTCCGCTGCGAGTCGGAGCACCGTCGTGTCATCGAGGTGCCGACCGACGATCTGCATTCCCACCGGAAGGCCAGTTCTGGTGAGCCCGGCTGGAACACTGATCGCCGGTTGTCCGGTCAGGTTGGCAGGCCACATGAAACCAAACCACGAGGTGTCGGCAACCTGCTGGCCGTCGATCACGGTGGGCCCCTGAATCCCTGTGCGAAACGGTGGCACGGCTGCCGTTGGCGTGACCAGAACGTCGAAATCGTTCATGAACCTGGCCATCTGATTCACCACCGACTTGCGCCATATGTTGGCGTCGGTGAAATCCTGGGCGGTCCACGGTGTCGTCAGCATGGCGACCAGATGCGGGGACATATCGTCGCCGATAGCGGCCGCCATCTGCCGCATGCCCGTAAGGTCAGTTTCGGCCATGATCAGCGCGAGAAACGAGCCCCCCGGGTCGCCCCAGCCGGGATCAGCTTCGGTGACAACACAACCGAGTTGACTTTCAAGTTGCTCAACAGCGCTACCGACCACCGACTGAACCTCGCTATCGACCGGTAGATAACCGAAGCCAGCGCTGTATGCCACTCGCAACCCGGTTCGCGGCGCGGGCTGCACTGCAGTTGCCCACGTCACGTCACCGCATGGGATGCTGTGCCTGTCGCGTGGATCGGGGCCGGCAAGAATCGTCATCACCGTTGCGACGTCTACCACGGTCCGGCAGATCGGGCCGATGTGTTCGATGCTTTCCCACCCCGAAATACCTGGATAACGCGCATCTCGGCATCCTGGGTAGACAGGCACGCGGCCCATTGACGGTTTGAAGCCGACCAACGAGGTGAAGCCCGCTGGAACGCGCACCGAACCTCCCCCGTCGCTGCCCAGTGCGAACGGCACAATACCGGCAGCCACCGCCGCGGCCGATCCGGCGCTGGAGCCGCCGGGGGTTAGCGATCGATCCCAGGGGTTGACGGTGGTCGGGAACAGTGGATTCTGGCCTGTCGCGCTGTAGCCGAACTCGCTCACGTTGGTCTTACCGAGGCTGATTGCCCCGGCGCCTGAGCAACGCTCGACGGCGATGTCGTCCTCGACGGGTAAGAAGTCGCGGTATGCGACCGAACCTGAAGTCGTGCGAACATCTTTGGTGCAAAGCAGATCCTTGACGCCGTACGGAACACCCGCCAACGGACCAAGCGGCCTGCCTGCGGCGAGTGCCGCGTCGAGGTGTGCCGCGCGCTCAAGTGCAAGCTCGGGCGTCGGCGTGCAAAAGGTATGTAGCACTTCGTCCAACGACTCGAGACGTCCGATCGCCGCCTCGATCAGTGAGACTGCTGTGCACTGGCCGCTGCGCACAGCGTCTGCCACGGCACCAACACCGCGGTCCAGCGTGTGGTTCACAACGCGGATGCTAGCGCATGTCTAGGGAAACCAATTGTCACAAAAGGGGAAACCCAGACCTATACTCGTCATTCACAACTGGCTGGAGGCCAGGGTCGATGCCCCGAGCACGGGGACGTCCACGTGTATTTTTGTTACGGATCCGGTTGCGGCGCCGCCTATTCCAATGGCCAGGACGTCGAAGTTGTCGTACAGCGCTTCGTAGCCGGCGTCCGGCGCCGAGGCCGCCTCCTGCGCTTGGGCCGTTGGTCGATACTCAAACGTGTTGTCTATGAGCGTCACTGTGCCCTTGAGGCCACCGCTGATCTCGTAGCGCGTACCGCTGACGGGGTCGACATCTAGCAGACCTGACACCGACCCACTGTCGAAATCGATGCCCGTCAGCGTGTAGCTGGCCGAGGCGCTCGGCGGTGGGCGTGGGATCAGGGGGTGGAAGATCATTTGGCGGAGGCGGGGGATCGTCGGGCGGTAACGGATCGCTTGGCCGCTGGGATGGTGTTGGCGCCCCGAGCACGGAGACATCGACGTGTACTTTGGTTGCGGCGCCCCCTATTCCAATGGCCAGGACCCAGGGCTCCTGGACGAAGTTCCCGACTCGGCATCGGCAGCCGCTCCCGACTCGCTCACCACAGCCGCAGTATCGACGGGTACCACGGTGGCGGCATCAGCGATGCCGCTATCGGCGGGTCCGGCCACAGTCGTCGGATCGGGTCCTGCTGACACACTCGGCGAGCCGGCCTCCTCATCGATGGTCCCGGCGTAGTCGTCCGTACATGCGAGCTCATCCCCGGTGGATTCCTCCAGTTCAGGGGGCGACGCGCTGGTGGCGGTAGCACCAACTTTGGTGCCAGGGGGAGCGGAGGCCTCGTCCGCAGGCGGTTCGGCATCCAAGGCGCTGTCCTCGATAGTCGAAGATGCGTCGATCTGCTCGTCCTTACCGGATGTTCCGGTCGAGCCGATGGTGGTTAGCTCATTGCTGGCGGTGGTAGCCGTGGCCTGAGCGCTCTGGCTAGTCGTCGCGGTCTCGCCGGTCGCTGAACTTGACGCATCGGAGGTGTTCGCCGCGGTGTCGGGGGCGCCTTGCGCGGCGCCCACCCCGCCGGCCAGCGGACCGCCGACGCCCAACGCGGAGGCCAATACCCCGATTCGGCCGAGGTGGCGGCCAAAGTCGCCGACCGTACGCGGCGCACCTCGTTTGCTAGTCATTTCTCATCTCCGCCGCACACAAAATGCGCTGCGGCGCTATTTAGACTTAGACCACCACTGCAGCGCCGCACACCGACACCAGAAGCCGTACCGTACACACATCTGAGAATGTGTGTACCCGATTTGGGCTGCCGGGCGGAATATTGCGCACCCTTTGACACCCTTCCGCAGTTTTCTGCGGGCTTTTCTGGAGCCCCAGTCGGTGAACGTGCGATTTCTCTCAGTCCGGCCGGGTAACGATTGCGGTATGGGCGAGCGGTATCACTGCAGCTCAGCGCACTTGCTGGGGCGAGGCGGGGAAGCTCGGCGGCTCAGGTGAATCTCACGTTGTGCCACACTTGAGTTGAATCGCTGAACTGGAGGTCTACGCATGCTGCAGCGAAACAAACGTCGGCTGATCGGGTCTTTGATGGCGGTCACCGTCGCCGCCGGATTAGTCCTGAGCGCACCGTCGGCGCTTGCGCAACCCGGTGTGGCCCCGGCTCCGGCGCCTGTTGACCCGTTCGCGCCGCCGCCGGCCAATCCGTTTGTCTTCCCGCCGCCACCTGCGCCGGCCCCGGCTCCGGCAGATCCGCTGGCCGTGATACCCGGGCAGCCGATGGCCATTCCGCCAGGCACACCAGGCGGGCAGAACCCGAATCCGTTCGTTGGACAGCCTCCTTTTGTGCCGCCCTCCTTCAACCCGACCAACGGGTCGATCGCGGGCGCCGCCAAGCCGATCTACATCAATTTCCAGCGGCCGATCGCCAACCGGAAGATGGCCCAGGACGCGATTCACATCACGTCGAATCCGCCGGTGCCCGGAAGGTTCTACTGGGTCACCGACACCCAGGTCCGCTGGCGGCCCCAGGACTTCTGGCCGGCCGGCACTGTGGTCAACATCGATGCCGCGGGCACCAAGTCGAGTTTCAGCGTCCCCGAGCAGCTGGTAGCGACGATTGACAACAGCACTAAGCAGATGCAGATCGTGCGCAACGGCGTGCTGGAGAAGACCATCCCGGTGTCGCTCGGTAAATCTGGCCACGACACGAAGAACGGCACTTACTACGTGTTGGAGAAGTTCGCCGACATGGTGATGGACTCCTCGACATACGGGGTGCCCGTCACCGACGCCGAGGGATACAAGGTCAAGGTGCAGGATGCCGTCCGGATCGACAACAGCGGGATCTTCGTACACAGCGCGCCGTGGTCGGTGAGCTCTCAGGGCAAGCGCAACGTTAGCCACGGTTGTATCAACATCAGTCCTGCCGATGCGCAGTGGTTCTTCGATAATTTCGGCAGCGGCGATGCGATCGTGATCAAGAACACCAGCGGCGGGATGTACACCCAGCCCGATGGTGCGTCGGATTGGCAAATGTTCTGACCGGGTAGCAGGCGCTTTCCCGGCGGGTGGCGCGCGCCGCGTGCCACGATGAGCTCAGGCCGACGGCCGTCCTGGCCCTCGGCACTCAGCGAGGGTGGGCCGATGCCCGGAGAGAGCAAGGCGGTAGCGCGCACGGTTGCCGTGATCGCGCTGCTCCTGCTGGCCGTTGTCGCATTACGCGGTCATCTGCCAGGGGCTGAACGTGCTCCCGATCCTGGCGAACCGACGCCCCGCGGACAGGGCAGCGTCGTCGCTACCTTCGTCATGCTCGGGCTGTCGATCGCCATCATCGCCATCGGGATTGTCGCCCAGCTACACCGCCGCCCGAGGTTGCCGACTGCGGGCGGGCTGGCGGACGACTCCCGCGGCGGGCGTGTAAGGGTGCCATGGCGGCTGATGTTGATCGCGTCGGTCATCCTGGTGGCCTGGCTGCTGGTGGTTCTGCTGCTGACGCGGTGGGGGTCGGGATTCGTTCTCGACGCGGTGCCGACGACAGACCCCGAATCCACGGTTCTACCGGACGGCGGCGAAACTGATTCGGCCCCGACGGGGGAGGGTCAAACCGAAACGGCACTACCAGAACCCTCGGGTGACGGCGGCGAGTTATTGGGCTACCTCGGGGCAGCCACGATCGTGCTGTTCGCCCTCTTGATCATCGCGACGGTGACCGGGATGCGGCGCGCCAGCACGACGACCCCCGTGCTCGCCGCCGAAGACACCTGGCTGGTCCCTCCGGAAGCCGGCGCCGATCTCGTGCGGGCGGCAGAACTCGGGCTGGCCGAAATCGGTGACCGAAGTCGCGATCCCCGCGAAGCGATCATCGCCTGTTATGCGGCGATGGAACGGGAGTTGGAGAAGTCCCCGGGCGCCACCCCGCAGGTTTCGGACACGCCCTCGGAGGTGTTGGCCCGAGCGGTCGAACACCGCGCGCTGCAGGCCCACAGCGCTTCTGAGCTTGTCGAACTGTTCGAGGAAGCCCGATTCAGCCCGCACGTGATGAACGAGGGTCACCGTGCGGATGCCGTGCGGGCGCTGCGCGTAGTGCAGCGCGAATTGCAGGGCGCCACATGAAGCAACTGGTTGTCTCCGGGGTCTGTCTGGTGGCTGTGGTGCAGGTGCTCGCCTTCACTGCGCTCGACCGGCATCTGGTGGTGGGGGTGACCGGCGCTGCGGTCGCCGCTGTGGTGGTCGCTGCGCGGTGGCTGCTCACTCATCACGCCGCCGATTCCGTCGAGGACGCCGCGACCGGCGATACCGGGGAGTCCTTGCGCCGCTGGCTGACCGGTACCGAGACGCTAATCGCCTGTTCGGAGGCATCGCGCGCGGACTGGGACCGCCGCCTGCGCCCGATGTTGGCGCGGCAGTTCGAGCTGGCAGCGTGTCAGCGGAAAGCCAAGGACCCGAAGGCGTTCTACGCCACCGGCCGCATGCTGTTCGGCCAACAGCTGTGGCAGTGGGTGGATCCGGATAATATCTCCCGGGCCGGGGGCCATGAGCCCGGGCCCGGGCGCGACACACTCAATGACATCCTGCAGCGCCTGGAGCGGCTATGACACCTGAGCCCGAGCCGGCGGCGACCACCGCGCTGTGCGAATCGGTACTTGACGAGATCGGCCGGGTGGTGGTCGGCAAGCGTCCGGCGCTCAACTTGATCCTGATCACGGTGCTTGCTCGTGGCCACGCACTTATCGAGGATCTGCCGGGGCTGGGAAAAACGCTCATCGCAAAGTCTTTCGCCGCTGCACTCGGGCTGGACTTCACCCGTGTGTAGTTCACTCCGGACCTGTTGCCTGCCGATCTGCTTGGTTCAACGATCTACGACATGCAGGCGGGCCGATTCGAATTCCGCCGCGGCCCGATCTTCACCAACCTGTTGCTCGGCGACGAGATCAACCGGACACCGCCCAAGACGCAGGCTGCATTGTTGGAGGCGATGGCCGAACAACAGGTCAGCATTGACGGGGCAACCCACCGGTTGCCCGAGCCCTTCCTGGTGCTGGCAACGGACAATCCGATCGAGTACGAGGGCACCTATCCACTGCCGGAGGCACAACTGGACCGATTCGCAATCAGGCTGGAACTGGAGTATCTGTCTGAGCAGGAAGAGGCCACGATGCTTCGCCGTCGCCTAGATCGGGGATCGGTTCGCCCAACCGTGCAGCAGGTGGTCGATGCCCACGACCTGCTGGCCATGCAGGAATCGGTGGAACAGGTGACCGTCCACGATGATGTACTGCAGTACGTGGTTTCGTTGGCCACCGCGAGCAGGCAGCATCCGCAGGTCGCCGTCGGCGGCAGTCCGCGTGCTGAACTCGATCTGGTGCAGCTGGCGCGGGCCCGCGCGCTGCTGCTCGGCCGCGATTACGTCATCCCCGAGGATGTGAAGGCGCTTGCGGTGCCCACGATGGCGCATCGGATCAGCTTGCGACCCGAGATGTGGGTCCGGCGGGTGCGGGGCTCTGATGTCGTCAAGGAGCTGCTACAGCGTCTGCCCGTGCCCCGGGCGCGGGGGGCGCAATGACCTCTCCGGGCGATCACGCCGTCAAACCGGCTGGTGCCGTCGCCGAGTTGCGTTGGCAAGCATCCCCGCTGACCCGCTCGATCGCAACCTGTGCCGGCGTGGCGATAGCCTGTGCCCTGCTCACCGCCAGATGGGAACTCATCGCATTCGCAGCGCCGATGCTCGGCGTGTTGTGCTCCGTAGGTTGGCAGCGGCCGGTGCCGACCGTGCAGGTGCGCGGGCAGCCCGGATTGCAGCGGTGTTTCGAGTCCGAGCAAGTGCAAGTCAGGGTGTGGGCTGAGACCGACGACGGCGGCGCGGTGGGCCTGGACTTCTCGGTGTTGCCCGGAATGGAACTCGAGGTGGTGTCAGAAGAAGAAGGGGATGTCGGACCGGGACGGACCGTCGCCGCGCACGCGGCCCGTTGGGGCCGCTATCCGGTCAAGGCAACCGTGCGGGTACTGGGCTGCGGGGGTCTGCTGGAGGGCACCGCCACGGTCAACGCAGCTGAGGTGTGTGTGTTCCCATTGGCTGCGCCGCAGCCCACGAAGATTCCGCGCACTGACCTGCTCGACAGGCTGGGCACCCACCTGACCCCACACGCCGGTCCCGGCGTGGAGTACGCCAGCATCCGACCCTATGTCCCCGGTGACCAGCTGCGAACGGTCAACTGGCCGGTCAGCGCTCGCCGCGGCGCGCTACACGTCACCGAACGGCTGACCGACCGGGCCGCCGAAGTGATAGTCCTCATAGACATTTATCCACAGCCACCCGGTCCGGCCACTGTCACCAGCGATCGGTTGGCCCGCGGTGCGGCACAAGTGGTGCAGAGCGCGCTGCGCCACGGCGATCGAGCCGGCCTGGTGGCGCTCGGTAGCCGAACCACACGCTGGCTGGGCGCCGACGTAGGCCAGCGGCAGTTCTATCGGATTCTTGACACGATCCTCGGCGTGTCCGACGGCTTCGAAAACGCGACGGGCACCCTAGCGCCCCGGCCCGCCGTACCGCCGGGCGCAATTATCATGGCCTTCTCCACCATGCTCGAGACTGAGTTCACTTTGGCATTGATCGATCTGCGCAAGCGAGGTCATGCTGTGGTCGCCGTGGACGTGCTGGAAGGCAGCCCGCTAGAAGGGGAACACGATCTGCTGGTCAACCGCATGTGGGCACTACGGCGGTCCTTCATGTACCGCGATATGGCGACCGTCGGTGTCGACATCGTGGGCTGGCCCGAAGGAGCCACCCTCGAGCAGGCGATGGCACTGATACCCGATCGGCGGACGGGAGCTCCGCGGTGACCGTGATATCGGCGAAACTGTTGCTGCCCAATGTGTTCGGAGTGCTGATGGTCGGAGCAGCGGGCCACCGCGCCAGCTCGCCGGCACTGATCTTGACCGCCGCTGCGTTAGCCGCTGTGTTGGTCGCAGGGTGGTTGCGCCCAGTAGCCACTGTTGCGGTGCTGCTGACGGTGTTCACCGTCGTGCTCGCCGATCCGGCGCCGATGTACACCGCACTGGCCGGGCTTGCCGCTACTGCCTATCTGGTGCTCCGGCACGGTGCGGGCCGGGCCACCGCGCCGACCATGTTCGCCGCCGTCGGCTTCGCCGCCGTCGTGATCTTAGCCGTGGCGGTACCCGTGCAGGTGCCCTGGCTGCCACTAGCGGCCCCGCTGGTAGTGCTGGCGGCATACTTGCTGTCCCTGCGGCCTTTCCTGGCGCGCAGCATCTCCAACGACCCGGCCTGATCCCCAACGCCGGCACGAACAGCAGGTGCTCGACGACGATGGTGGGATAGACGAGGGTGGGATTGCGGCCGCAGCTATAGTTGCAGACGCCGATCATCGGCGAGAAGGGCCTCGACCCGTTGACCAAGTTGCGCCAAACCCTCCATTTCACTGTTGTCGAAGCGCTGCTGGGAAACGGTGTGCTGGAGCCGGGAAAGTTGGTCGCCGATCGCTGATCTCTGTTCGGCAGTGCTGGTCCGCCACGCAACCTCATAAAGCAGCCGGAACAACTTCGACAGCACTTCCGGGTCGGCCGCACCGTAGCGGCGGGGCTGAGATATCGTCGGGTCCAGCAGCTCCGCAAAATCCGGGTGTCGCAGCATCACTCGCACGACCCCGTTATCGTCATACAAAACCTCAGGACCGAGGTCGCGTTGCGCCAGCTCACACAGCAATGACGAGATGTAACCGAGCGTGTGGATGGCAGTGGTGGGGTCGTTGATTCCTGCCGATAGGGCCTTGACCGCGACATCGGTCAGTTGCCGCAAGCCATATCCGACATCCTGCACCGGGATCCGTTCTGCTCCGGTACGCACGGCGGAGCCCACGCGCTCGCGCAGCCTTGCTAAACGCTCGCCTACGAGTTCGGCTTCCGGTTCGGTCGACCAGGCGAAGGCGATCGTGGTGCCCCCGACCAGCCAGTGGCCGGGCATCCTTTCGAGCCACGCCACGGCTTCGGCGGCTATCGCGGCCGAGAGCACCGACTGGGTCTTGATTCTGATCCCTTATCAGCACGACAACTGTAGCCCCTCACTGCCGCACAGTAGTGGTCTCGGCACAATTCACTAAGACCTCGAGGCGGAACGCGTGAGCACCCCCTGGGGGTGTGGACCACGGCCGGGGGCGGGCGTCCAGCTCAGTGCATAGTGACAATCTTGGGCAGCGATTCCCGAGCACACCGCTCGGCTGTTTGCTTTGCCGCTTTGCCAGCTTTGCCACTTTGTCAGACATACCCCCCTTGGCAAAGCAGAACCCGGAAAAGCCGAAAAGGCTTCTACCTGCAGCGATCTGAAACTGTTTCAACCGAAAGATGAAGGGACGTCAACAATGTCGGAAAAACTAGACGGCTTGCACAGCGTTCGGAAGCTGCTTGAGGCGCAGCTGACACCGGATCTCCCGGCCCACCTGCTTCCTCAGCTCGCTCGCGAGTATCGACAGGTGCTTAAGGAGATCGATGAGGAAGCTGGGTTCGGAGATCA
>DAOUYK010000283.1 GCA_030666145.1 Mycolicibacterium sp.
AGCGTCGATCGCGGCGGCTGCAGTACTGGATGGTCGGCGTCTCTACGCGCGGCGTTCTGAGCTCGTCGCAGTCGTCGCCCCCGTCGATATCGAGCGCCGGGCCGCACTGGTTCGGGCGATCGGGCAGGCCGATGCGATCGATCTCCATCGTCCTGATGAGCGTGCTCGATGCGACATCGAGCACGTTCTCGTCTGTGCTGAGCAGATTGGCGGTGGCCATCCGCTCGCCGATGACCAATTGGTCCGGTTGGCCCTGTCGCTCACAGACCCGCGAGTACGCGACACCCTGTATGCACTTGCGGTGGGCGACCTTGCGGGGCGGGCCGAATCGCTGTGGGCCGACTTGGCCCACCGCCTGCCGGAACCGTGCCGAGCCGAAGCCCTTGTGCTGCTGGCCTTTTCGGCGTACGCACGGGGAGACGGCCCACTTGCGGGCATTTCATTGGACGCGGCGAGCGGGGGCACACCAATGCATCGGATGGCTGGCCTTCTCGACAGGGCTCTGAAGTGGGGGATGCGGCCAGAACAGATCCCCGAGTTGGCCTGCACCGGTTACCGTCTCGCCGAGCAGCTGGGTGTCCGGCTGCCGCCGAGTACACGGTTCGGCCGCCGGGCAGGGTAGCGGGGTCAGACCTTCTCGACCTTGACGGTATGGGCCATCTCGTGCGGCAACTCAACCTGCTCGTGGCCCGGGATGACGATCGTGACGCCACCATGGTTATTCACCTGGACCGTTACCCTTGCATTGGGCACCACACCGGCTTCCTTTAGGCGGGCGATCAGATTGGTATCGCCTTGCACGTGTTCGGTCAACTGCCGCACAACCACGGCGACGGGCATGCCCGCAGGCAACTCCGTCAGGCGGACCAGGCTAATGGCGTCGCTGATCAGGTTGTCGTCGACACCGAGATCTGACAGTCCGGGGATCGGATTCCCGAATGGGGACGTGGTGGGATTATTGAGAACCTGGACAAGCCGACGCTCGACGTCCTCGCTCATGACGTGTTCCCACCGGCAGGCCTCGGCGTGTACTTCTTCCCACGGCAGACCGATGACGTCCACCAGTAGTCGCTCGGCCAGGCGGTGCTTACGCATCACCGAGACGGCCAGGGAGCGGCCCTTATCCGTTAACTCCAGGTGCCGGTCACCCGCGACGTGCAAAAGCCCATCTCGCTCCATCCGTGACACGGTCTGGCTCACGGTGGGTCCACTCTGATCGAGACGCTCGGCGATCCGTGCCCGCAGCGGAACGACGCCCTCTTCCTCTAGGTCGTAAATGGTTCGCAGATACATCTCGGTGGTATCGACAAGATCGTTCATTCCGCACACCCTCCGTCGGTGGGGAGTCTACCGGGCCACCCGCCTGAACAGCGGTGCTTGAAACCTCGACACGGCCCATACCGACCCGTCAACAGCAGAAAGCCCGCCGTCGATACCGGCGGGCTTTCCGAGGGGTGTGGTCAGGAGGGGTCAGCTGGCGTAGGAACGCAGACGATCGGCGCGCTCGCCGTCGCGCAGCTTTGCCATCACCTCGCGCTCGATCTGGCGTACGCGTTCGCGGGAGAGTCCGAAGAGCTTGCCGATCTGGTCCAGGGTGCGGGGCTGACCGTCGTCCAGCCCGAACCGCAGGCGGATAACCTGCTGTTCGCGCTCATCAAGGGTGGCCAGCACGTACCGAATGTCTGTGTGCAGCAGTTCGGAGATCACAGCGTTCTCCGCCGACATCGCCTCCGAATCTTCGATGAAGTCGCCCAAGGGCGCCTCCTCGTCACTGCCCACCGGCATATCCAGGCTGACCGGATCGCGGCTGTGTGAGAGTAGGTCGGCGATCTTCGCTGCAGGAATGCCTGACTCCTCGGCGAGTTCCTCGTCTGTGGCATCGCGGCCCAGGTTCTGGTGCATCTCGCGCTTGATTCGGGCGAGCTTGTTGACCTGCTCGACGAGATGGACGGGGAGCCGGATGGTGCGGCTCTGGTCAGCCATGCCGCGCGTGATCGCCTGACGGATCCACCAGGTGGCATATGTCGAGAACTTGAACCCTTTGGCGTAGTCGAACTTCTCCATCGCGCGGATCAGGCCCAGGTTGCCCTCCTGTATGAGATCCAGCAGCGGCATACCGCGCCCGGTGTAGCGCTTGGCCAGCGAAACTACCAGTCGAAGGTTCGCTTCGAGCAGATGGCGCCGTGCCGACTCACCATCGCGCACGATGCTTGCGAGGTCACGTTTGCGGCTGTCGCCCAGGCGCTTGCGGGTGTTGAGCAAATGCTGCGCATAGAGGCCGGCTTCGATGCGCTTAGCGAGTTCCACCTCATCGGCGGCGTTGAGCAACGCGGTCTTGCCGATCCCGTTCAAGTACACGCGCACCAGGTCTGCGGCTGGGCTTTGGGCGTCCAGATTGTGGTCAACGCGGGTGCTGTTGCCAATTGCCATTACGGCCTCCTGATCGGGTCGAACTTTCATGAGCTACAACGGCCCAGGCCCGAAAAGAGTTCCCAAGGTGGTGGTGTTTCACACCACTTGATCTGCGGTTATCGGGGGTAGACCTGAGAATGTGCTGAGAAGTGAGCCAGAAGATGCTCAGCGGGGAACATTGCCGCCGAAGCCGTCCCCGTCTTGGGGTGAATCAGCCGGGTCGTGGGGCGGATCAGCCGGATCGTGCCACGGTGATCTGCGGTGCGCGCCTTCGACTGCGGGACGCTCGGCTGTCGGGAAAAGCGGAATATGTTGGTTCCTTCGGTAGCGCCGCGGTTCCTCGGCGCGCCTGGGCGGCCGGTCGTTGGCGATCAGAACAGCCATCCACGGCAATGGAATCGAGAGCACGATGATCGCCAGCGACAGCAGGCCGTTGTGCCAAATTCCGTAGGCCACCGCGGCGAGAATGAGCGCCGGGACGCGAAACGACATCAGTATGAGGTACTTACGCACCCGCTGACGGTGCTGTTCCTCATAGGCGGGGGCGGCCCCGGTAATTAAGACGGGTTGACCCTCGTCGTCGAAACTCAGCTCTTCGCCTTGTTTCATTCCTCCACTGTTCCACAACTTGGCCGGGGACGGCCGGTCACGTTTCCTACCGATCGATTGCGAGGCAGAATGCAGTGATGCAAACCGATACGATCGAACGCACCGAGACCGACGAAAGCGTCGATGACGGGACAGACGACGGTACGCCGAAGTTTTTCCACTACGTCAAGAAGAACAAGATCGCCGAGAGCGCGGTGATGGGCACCCACGTCGTTGCGTTATGCGGTGAAGTGTTCCCGGTGACACGGTCGGCCAAGCCGGGGTCGCCGGTGTGCCCCGACTGCAAGAAGATCTTCGAGCAGCTCAAGACTTAGCGGCGTCCCCCTTGGGCGCGGAGGTGGGCGTGTCCGGCGTCGTGCCGATCGTTCCGGGCCCGGCGGGGGCGTCGGACGGGCGGGTCGCAGCTGAGCTGCTGCCGTTGAGCGAGTCGGCTTTTGCCTCCAGCCACCGGCGGAAGCGCTTGGCGTGGGTGGCCGACGCGGGCCACTCCTCCTGGATGGCCGCGTTCAACTCGGCTCCGAGCATGATCGCGAAGCCCAGGAAGAATGCGAACAGTAGGAACGCGATGGGTGTCGCCAGGGCGCCATAGGTGTAGCCGGTACTGGTGATCCAGGTCAGGTAGACGCGCAGCGCCCACGTGGCGAACAAGAACACCACTGAGGCCAGCACCGCGCCGGGCAGGAGCCGGTGTGAGGGGAGAGGTTTGGGCAGCGACACCCGGTAGAGCAGGTTCACCGCCACGACTAGCGCCAGAAACAGCACCGGGTAGTAGGCGAACTGAAGTACGTGATTCCAACTGTCAGGGATTAGCTCGGCGGCCTTGCGCGGCCCCAAGGCGAGGAACGGTGCGGCCACGATGGCGCCGACCAGCATCACCACATACAGACCTAGCGAGAAGAACCGTTGACGCAC
>DAOUYK010000221.1 GCA_030666145.1 Mycolicibacterium sp.
ACCTTCTCCTTGAACTGGTCGCCATACAATCCCATGGATATCTCCTTAGTTCGCTGCCGTGGCAATCGCTTTGGTTTCGAGGTATTCCTCGAAACCTGCGAGCCCCATCTCCCGGCCGATCCCGGATTGCTTGTAACCGCCAAACGGCATGTCTGCCGAATACCAGACGCCCCCGTTGACGTTGACCGTGCCGACGCGCATCCGCGCAGCGATGCCCGCGGCCCGCTCCTGGTCACTGGAGAACACCGTCCCCGACAGGCCGTACGGCGAGTCGTTGGCGATTCGCACCGCGTCGTCGTCGCCGTCGTGGGCAATGACCGTGAGCACAGGTCCGAATATCTCTTCGCGGGCCACCTTCGCGGTATTGTCCAGACCGGCGATCACTGTCGGTTCGATGAAGAAGCCGGTATCGCGGTCCGCGGGACGGCCACCGCCGCAAGCGAACCGGCCACCTTCGGCGACCGCCAAATCCAGGTAGCCCAGGATGCGGTCCCGCTGACGCTCGGATATCACCGGCCCACAGATGGTTCCGGCGTCGTTCGGTTCGCCGGGCTTGAGCCCGGCCATGGTCGCCGCCGCCGCCTCGACAGCCTCGTCGTATCTGGCGCGCGGCACTACCAATCGCGTGGTGAGCGCGCAGCCCTGACCGGCGTGTAGTGAGGCCGTGAAGGCCGACATCGAGCACGCAGTTGCCAGATCCGCGTCGTCGAGCACCAGAAACGCCGACTTGCCGCCGAGCTCGAGGAACACCTTCTTCAGCGTCGCCGAGCAGTCGGACATCACGGCGCGTCCGGTGTTCGTCGCCCCGGTGAATGAGACCATGTCCACGCGCGCGTCCTTGGACAGCAATTCGCCGACGCCGTGGTCGCTGGAGGTGACGATGTTGACGACCCCCGCCGGTGTGTCGGTGTGCTCGAGAATCAGCTGACCGAGCGCTGCTGCGCTCCAGGGGGTGTCGGGCGCGGGTTTCAGCACTACCGTGTTGCCGGCCGCCAGCGCCGGTCCCAGCTTGGCCAGGTTGATTTGGTTCGGGAAGTTCCACGGCGAGATGGCACCTACTATCCCGATGGCTTCGCGCGCGATCCTCCGGTGAGTCTTGATACCCATCGGTGTGGCGACCCCCAGGTCGGTGGTCCACTGATAGGACTCCGCGGTGTCCGCGCAGAAGCTCAGGTCCTCGATCGGCCCCTCGAGCTGCGCCATCGAGGTGAGCATCCGGGGTGCGCCCACCTCGACGATGGCGAGTTCCCGCAGTTCCTCGACGTGGTCGCGCATCGCCTGTTGGAGCTGGCGGACACACCGCACGCGCAACTCGACGTTCCTCGACCAGTCCGTCTCGTCGAAAGCCTGCCGAGCTGCCGCGATCGCCGTGCTCATGTCCTCGACGCTCGCGTCGGCGGCGACGCCGAGCGTCTCCTCGGTCGCGGGGTTGACGGTCCGAAACGTGCCCGAGCTGCCCGCGACCAGCTTGCCGTCGATGAGCAGCTGACTCTCGCGATCGGCCAGGATTGCCATCCGACTCCCTGTCTGATTTCTGGACAACTGTCCGAACGATTTCCTGCAAACGATAGTCCCAGAGCCCCGCATGAGGCAAGGAGAGGCATCGTTGCCGGTCTGTTTATGATCCTTGAACTGCTGTTTTATAGCTTCACTTGCTTGCCGATCTGCGTTTCCGATAGCCTGGACATGTGTCCAGTGATGCGGTTGCCGCGCTGACAGAGGAGCCACGGCACACACCGCGCAACCGACGGCAGGAAGAAACATTTCGCAAGGTCCTCTCAGCCGGTCTGGAGATGCTTCGCGAGACGTCATACGCCGATCTGACCGTGCGTGCGGTCGCCGCGCGAGCCGAAGTGGCACCAGCCACCGCCTACACCTACTTCTCCTCGAAGAACCACCTGATCGCCGAGGTCTACCTGGATCTCATGCAGCAGGTGGAGTACTTCACCGACGTCAACGACACGGCGGCCTGCCGGGTAGAGAAGGCCCTGCGCAGCATGGTCTTGATGGTCGCCGACGAACCCGAGGTCGCCGCGGCGTGCACCACGGCGCTGCTGTCGGGCAACGATGCCGCTGTACGTGCGGTACGCGAACGCATCGGCACCGAGATCCACCGGCGCATCCGCGCGGCTGTCGGCCCCGGCGGCGATCCGCGAACGCTGGCAGCGCTGGAGATGACGTTCTCCGGCGCGCTGGTCACTGCCGGCAGCGGCGCCTTCACCTATCACCAGATCGCCGACCGGTTGAGCTACGTCGTCGGCCTCATCATCGGAGAGGCCCGATGACCACTAACAGCGGCGCCGTCAGTGACGTCATATTGGACCCCTACGACTACGACTTCCACGAGGATCCCTACCCCTACTACCAAAGGCTGCGGGCCGAAGCCCCGCTCTATCACAACGAGAATCTCGGCTTCTGGGCATTGTCGCGCCACCGTGACGTCCTGCAGGGCTTCCGCAACAGCACCACGCTGTCCAACGCCTACGGTGTCTCGCTCGACCCGGCCTCCCGTGGCCCGCACGCCTCCAAGACGATGTCTTTTCTGGCGATGGACGATCCAGACCACCTGCGGCTACGCACATTGGTGTCAAAAGGTTTCACGCCGCGCCGCATTCGGGGGCTCGAGCCCAGGATCACCGAGCTGACCATCAAGCACCTCGACGCCATGCTCGAGCAGGGCAGCGGATCCGAAACCGTCGACTACGTCAATGAATTCGCCGGCAAGCTCCCCATGGACGTGATCTCTGAGTTGATGGGCGTACCGCAGGCCGACCGCGATCAGGTGCGCGCATGGGCCGACGACGTGATGCACCGCGACGAGGGTGTCACCGACATCCCCGCTGCGGCTATCGAGGCATCGATCAACCTGATCGTCTACTACCAGGCGATGATCGCCGAGCGACGCAAGCAGCCCACCGACGATCTGACCTCATCCCTGCTGGAAGCCCAGATCGACGGTGACAGCCTCACCGATGATGAGGTTCTGGGCTTCATGTTCTTGATGGTGATCGCGGGCAACGAGACGACTACCAAACTCCTTGCCAACGCAGCGTTCTGGGGTCACCGCAACCCCGACCAGCTCGCTCCGGTATACCGCGACAGCCAGCGCGTGCCCTTGTGGGTGGAGGAGACGCTGCGCTACGACACCTCCAGCCAGATACTGGCCCGCACCGTTTCCGGCCAATTGACGTTGTATGACAACACGATCCCCGAAGGCGACGTGGTGCTTCTCCTTCCGGGATCCGCTCACCGCGACGAGCGGGTGTTCGAGAACCCCGATGACTACATCATCGGCCGCGAAATCGGTTCGAAGTTAATGAGTTTCGGCAGTGGTGCACACTTCTGCCTTGGCGCGCATCTCGCGCGGATGGAGGCGCGGGTGGCTCTTGTCGAGTTGTTCAAGCGAATCCGTCATTACGAGGTCGACGAAGCCAACGCCGTGCGGGTGCACTCCAGCAACGTGCGTGGATTCGCCCGCCTTCCGATCACCGTCAAGGTCCGTTAGAACGGCCCGAAAGGTTTCAGATGCCCCGCTTTGAACCGCTGCCCGACCGTCGGCCCGCCCTGGTAGCAGGTGCCTCCTCGGGTATCGGCGCTGCGACCGCTGTCGACCTCGCCGCCCGCGGCTTTCCGGTTGCTCTCGCCGCCCGGCGGGTGGAGAAGTGCCAAGAGATCGCCGCCCAGATCCGCGCCGAGGGCGGCGAGGCCATCGCGGTGCACCTCGACGTCACCGATCCGGACTCAGCGAAGGCCTGCGTCGAGCAGACAACAACAGAACTCGGTCACATCGAGGTACTTGTTGCCGGAGCGGGTGATACCTACTTCGGCAAGATCGAGTCCATCAGCACTGAACAGTTTGAATCCCAGGTACAGATCCACCTGATTGGCGCCAACCGGGTGACTGCCGCAGTGCTTCCAGGCATGCTCGAGCGCCAGCGTGGCGACCTGATATTCGTTGGTTCCGATGTCGCGTTGCGCCAGCGCCCACACATGGGGGCCTACGGCGCCGCCAAAGCCGCTCTGGTGGCGATGGTGCACAACCTGCAGATGGAGCTTGAGGGCACAGGTGTGCGCGCCTCGATCGTGCACCCCGGCCCGACGAAAACGTCTATGGGCTGGAGCCTGCCCGCCGAACTACTCGGCCCCGCGCTCGAAGACTGGGCCAAGTGGGGCCAGGCTCGCCATGACTATTTCCTGCGGGCAGCCGACCTCGCCCGGGCGATCACTTTCGTGGCAGAGACCCCGCGGGGAGGCTTCATCGCGAACATGGAACTTCAACCCGAAGCCCCACTGGCATCCAAGAAGGAACGCCAGCAACTCAAAGTCGATGAGGAAACGGTTCCGGGGAGCAAGAGCGACGGTCCGCGCGCAGCGCAAGGGGCGACCGGGGGAAAGGAACAGAACTGATGAACACGGCTACCGCGCCCCGGGTCTCTGGCGGCGAAGAGGAACACGGCCACCTCGCGGAGTTCCGCACCGATCCGATCGGTCTGATGAGGCGCGTGCGGGAGGAATGCGGTGACGTCGGCTGGTTCCAGCTGGTCGACAAACACGTCACCTTGCTGTCCGGCGCCGAGGCGAATGAGTTCTTCTTCCGTTCCGCCGACGAGGATCTCGACCAGGCCGAGGCCTATCCGTTCATGACGCCGATCTTCGGTAAGGGCGTGGTGTTCGACGCCTCTCCCGAACGTCGCAAAGAGATGCTGCACAACTCGGCACTGCGCGGTGAGCAGATGAAGGGCCACGCTGCCACGATCGAGGCTGAGGTCCAGAAGATCACCAAAGATTGGGGCGAGAGTGGGGAAATCGAACTGCTGGACTTCTTCGCCGAACTTACGATCTACACCTCGACCGCCTGCCTTATCGGGCTGAAGTTCCGTGAGCAGTTAGATCAACGGTTCGCGAACTACTACCACGAACTGGAGCGCGGGACCGACCCTCTCTGCTACGTCGACCCTTACCTACCGATCGAGAGCTTCAAGCGTCGCGATGAGGCGCGCGTGAAGCTGGTGGCCCTGGTTCAGGAAATCATGGACCAACGCCTAGCCGATCCACCTCAGGACAAGGCCGACCGCGACATGCTCGACGTGTTGGTGTCGATCAAGGATGAGGAGGGCCGTCCTCGGTTCTCCGCCGACGAGGTCACCGGCATGTTCATCTCGTTGATGTTCGCCGGCCATCACACCAGCGCGGGCACCTCGTCGTGGACGCTGATCGAGTTGATCCGCCACCCCGAGATCTACGGTGAGGTCCAGCGGGAGCTCGACGAGCTCTACGCAGACGGGCAGGAGGTGAGTTTCCATGCGTTGCGACAGATTCCGAGGTTGGACAACATCGTCAAGGAGACCCTGCGCCTGCATCCGCCGCTGATCATCCTTATGCGGGTGGCCCAGAGCGAGTTCGAGGTTGCGGGCTTCGGAATCCATAGGGGCGACTTCGTGGCCGCCTCGCCCGCGATCAGCAACCGGACCGCCGAGGACTTCCCGGATCCCGACGCGTTCAACCCGGACCGCTACGACAAGCCCGAGCAGGCCGACGTCGTCAACCGGTGGACGTGGATCCCGTTCGGCGCGGGACGGCACCGCTGCGTCGGGGCGGCCTTCGCGACCATGCAGATCAAAGCGATCTTCTC